>CAYSRH010000415.1:0-2341 GCA_964433245.1 uncultured Bacteroidales bacterium
TTCCACATCAATTCCCCTCGCTGCGATATCGGTAGCTACCAAAACACGTGTTGTCAGGCACAAGAAGAATTCACGAAGAGGCAATTATCGAAGAGATTAAATTTGTACTTCGCAACAAAGGTACGAATAAATCAGCAGAAAATAATATTTTATTGTCGAACATAAAATAATTGTCTTTTATCTATATATCTTTGCGAGCAAATAAAAAATCCGGCTTATTATGAGAATTATTGTCGATCGCTTACCTGACAGGTTTTATCCAGACCACAAAAGAGTAATCATCCGGTTTTTCGAGAATGGGATAGAACGTTCAAAAGATATCGTTCAAAAGGTACATGATATGGATAACAAAGAGGTTGACCTTACTTTGGCTCAAACTTTACGTGAATTTTCCAGGCGGCATCGCAATATTTCACATAAATTCCTTTTACATTATGAGAAAGTAAAAGCATTATTACAGAACACCGATTTTGATTTTACCCGTCTGAGAGAACAAAAGAAACTACTTATCGGTTCTTATTTTTCTATGGAATATTCCATTATATCGGCAGCTTTTTTTAATCCTTCCATGGTTGAATCTCCTGACCAGACAGGATTGGAAGAAGGGTCAAAACGAGTCATTGTAAGTTTCAGAGCAACCGGCGAAGGGCATCTTTCAAGCATTGTCTTTCATACAGGCATTATTAACATCAACGGAGAACTGCAATTTGAAAAAACCGGACACTATGTTGATGAAGCCGAAGTTGTAAAACGGCATCATTACAACAAGGTATCTTTCATGAAAAAGCTTCGTGAAATGACAGTGGACGAAGATATTTTATCAATGGTAATGAAACCCTTGCCTGAAAAATTTATTTATGGTGATTTATTAAGGATTGTTGACGAAACCCTTGAACAAAACAATATAAGTGAAGAAAGAAAAAGAGCCATCAAAGAAATCGTCTGGCTGGCAGATTCTCACTATAAAATAGAATTTTCACGCGACACCCACATTTCCGAAAGGGTTATATTTCCCATCTCATACACAGAAAGTAAAGGTATTGAAGATGCCCGGTTTGTCCGCTTTGTTGATGATGACGGTTCTGTTACTTATTATGCAACCTATACAGCTTACAACGGACATGCTATTCTTCCAAAATTAATTGTGACTGATGATTTTTATAATTTTGAAGTCAAACCCTTGCATGGCGAAGGGGCACAAAATAAAAACCTGGCATTATTTCCTCGCAAAATCAATGGAAAATATGTCATGCTCTCCCGTATTGACGGAATCAATAGTTATATTGGTTTTTCCGATAATCTAAATGTCTGGGAAAAACCCGTTAAAATACAGGAACCCAAATATCCGTGGGAGTTTGTGCAAATTGGGAATTGTGGTTCTCCGGAGGAAACAAAAGAAGGCTGGCTCTTAATCACACACGGTGTGGGTCCGATGCGCAAATATTGCCTTGGAGCAAGCCTGCTCGATCTGGACGATCCCACAAAAGAAATAGCCAGATTAAAAGACCCTCTTTTAATGCCAAATGAAAAAGAACGGGAAGGTTACGTGCCAAATGTTGTCTATTCCTGCGGTTCTTATATTCATAACAACAAACTTATCATCCCGTATGGTTTATCGGATACCAGTTCAGGTTTTGCTTCTGTTGATCTTGATGAACTTTTAGATAAACTATTGTCCCGTTAATATTTGTTGATAAACATCTACATAATCTTTGACCATTTTGTCGGTTGAAAATTTCAATTCTGCCCTTTGCCGACAATAAGTACGATCTATATTTGCCACTTGGGGAATCACATCAACAGCCTCATCAATATTATTAACGAGGAAACCTGTGTTTCTGTGTTCAATAAGTTCTCCCATGGCTCCTTTATTAAAAGCTATAACCGGTGTTCCGCAAAACATGCTTTCCGCAACGCTTAATCCAAAAGGTTCATGGAAATTTATTGGATGAAGCAGGGCATAAGCCCCACCCAATAACTTATCCCGTTGTTCCGGATCAGCATTTCCGACATAAACAATTTGCTCCCCATCAATCAATGGTTTTACCTGCTGCTGATAATATTGTTCATCCTGAATATACCCGGCAATGATCAGTTTCATCTTTGACTGCAAAGCAATATCAATGGATTCGCGTGTTCCTTTATCATGATGTATCCGCCCAAAATATAATAAGTAATCACCTTGTTTGTTACGGAAAGTAAAATTTTCCGGTGCTAAGCCATGATAAATGTTGGCAATGTATTCAAGTTGACTGCTTCGATCGGCATAACTGATCGACACATAATGGCAAATATCATTATACTTCTTATAAACAGGTATGATCCTGGGCGATGAAAATCC
>CAYSRH010000416.1:0-2333 GCA_964433245.1 uncultured Bacteroidales bacterium
ACGTAGCTATGATTAAAATGTGTACCCAATCGAAAGTATGGTCGTAAATTTTAAATAGATGAGAAAATGTAATTTAGCAATCATGGGGTGTGGAACTGTGGGTGGTGGTGTTGCCAGGATTATCACACAAATGGATAAGGAATTGTTAGAACGTGCAGGATGTGAAATTTCTATTGATAGAATTGTTGAAATCACCCCCGGCTTATCGGCAGAGAGATTTGATTTGCCTTTGGATTTGTTTTGTGGAAAAGGCAAAGACTTATCCATGGAAGAAGCCAATGCTTACATTGACGAGATACTTCAGGATAAAAATATTGACATGGTCATTGAAACCATTGGGGGCACAAGTGATTTTATTTACAATCTTGCTATTCGGACATGCAAAGCAGGGAAACATTTTGTAACAGCCAACAAAGCATTGCTGGCAGAAAGAGGAAACGGAATTTTTGAAGAAGCAGCAAAAAATAAAGTTGCCATTGGATATGAGGCTGCTGTTTGTGGAGCGATCCCGATCATAAAAACAATCAAAGAAAGTTTCTCCGGAGATGAAATTGAATCAATATCCGGCATTATGAATGGCACGAGCAATTATATTCTTACGCGTATGCAAAATGAGAACCTGCCCTTTGCAGAAGTTTTGCAATCAGCCCAGGAAAGTGGTTATGCTGAAGCGGATCCTACACTTGACATCAATGGTGGCGATGCAGCCCATAAACTCAAAATACTCATGAACCTGGCTTTTGGAGCCAATATGGAAAAAGAAAAGCTTTCCACCATTGGGGTGCAGGATATCACCAAAGAGGATATTGACTTTGCCAGGGAAATCAACTGTCATATTAAACTCATTTGTTATGCAAAAAAGACAAATGGTGATCTGTTTGCTACAGTTTGTCCCATGATGGTAAAAAAAGAAAATCCCTTAGCACACATTGGCGGCGCAGTAAACGCTGTGAAATTGGAAAATAAATACAGTGGGGAACACATGCTTGTCGGAGCCGGTGCCGGATCATCTGAAACAGCAAGTTCAATCGTAGCGGATATTGTATTCATCGCCAGATATTCGGAAAGTCTTGCGGTTAAAAAAACAGCGAAAGATGTACATCTCGTTGGTGCTGAATATATTGATTTTCCCTATATCATAACATTTGAAACCAATGATGCACCGGGAATTACAGGACTGGTCACAACCGCTATTGGGAACCAGCAGATTAATATTGATACGGTAAGTCATAACCGGCATACGAAGGACAAAGCTGTATTTTCCGTCGTCACCATGCCCTGTTCAATGGCTCAATTACAAGCTGCAATAAAAGAAATTAGAGAAAAACAACCGGATGTTTTATGTAAAGACCCGAAAATAATTCCTGTACTATATTAAGAATCAGTAATTATAACCAAAGAAAGTTTAGAAATTTTCCTGCTTTGGTAAGCGTTTTTTTATCGCAAAATAGTCACTTGTCCGCTTGTTATTAACAAGGAAGATCGGGAATCAACAATTACATAATGATAACTACCCAAAGGCAGGGGTACTCCTTTGTACATGCCATCCCATGCTTTTGGATAACCTGCTTCAGACTGAAACACTTCTATTCCTCTCCTGTCAAAAATAGTTACAACGGCATGAGGATATAAATTCTTGAATATAGTTAACTCCCATGTATCATTGTAACCATCATGATTAGGCGTAAAAGCACTCGGCAAGTCCAGACAGTCATCATTTTTTACTGTCAGGTTTACTGTATCACGTGCTATACATCCTGAAGAATTCATAGCCAACAGTTCATAATAGCCTGCACAACAATCTGTAATCCGGTATTTCGAACTGCTTATTTGACGGTCATCATGAAAAAGAGCATTAAATTCCCAATGACTCACCACGCCATGTAAGACCCTCATTCCTATAATTCCATCACAGATATCCGGACAATAAGCTTTTTCTCCTACATAAGCCTCAACAGCAATTAAATCCGGATGCGATACAATGGCTTGCTCTTCGACAAAACAACGATCAGTCCATGCAATATGGGCATAATAAACACCAGGAACGGATGTGTTTAACTGTTGTGTATTTGAGATGGTATCATACATTTGGTTAATCCAGGATATACTTGCCGGATATTCCAGATACACCTCCCACCGGGCCGTATCTCCTTCACAAAGAAGGTGGCTTTTCTTCTCAATATCATAAGCCACAGAAGCCAGGGGAACTGTTCCGTTGACATAAGTCTCTACACCCAGAGCGAAAGCACGTGCCTGATAGTAGCCGGCTGACAGGTTATTTAAGTTAACAAGAACAGGAGAGTGTTTCAAGAGGGTATCAAAAAAAGGCACCC
>CAYSRH010000417.1:0-2328 GCA_964433245.1 uncultured Bacteroidales bacterium
GTCACTACGTGACTATAATAAGCTGCGTAGCAGCGTCCTGATTGTAGAAAATTGATATAGATGAAGTAAAATAACCGCGTAGCGGTGACCTGTTGGGATTTATTCGGACATTACTGAATAATTATATGTTTTTTGAAACAAAAAAAAGAATAAGATCGTAAACAATATAAATTTTTATGTAATCAAAAAAGAATCGTCATGAAAAACCTTTTATTCTCTTTAGCATTGCTTCTTTCGGTTGTTAATGGATTTTCGCAAGAATTAATAATAAGTCAGTATATGCATTATCAGCCTGGTTCGACACAATATTGGGCCATTGAAGTTTTCAATAATTCAACGACTCCAGTCACCTTTACTAGCTCTTCGCCATTTCAAATAGTTATACAGATGGAGGGTGGAGGAGGAACTGTAACTGCTACAATAACAGAAACTTTCACTTTTCCTGCAAATGGTGTTGTTGTTTTTGGTTATTGGGGAGGTGCATTACAGACTTTTGTTGAAGGAAATGGAGCAACGTATGTTAATCTTGCTACATACCTAACCATTTTTCCAACCAATGGAGATGATGCAATAGCAATAAAACCGGCAATTAGCAGTATTTTGGACATGTTTGGTTCGCAAGGAACTGGCCCTTGGTCAGATGGTACAACTTCTTCAGAAAATCAGAATATAGACTTGATTGGTGGTGTTACAACAGGTAATCCTTCAGGATGGACTGATATTTCAACAAGATTTTCTAAGGTTAATGATGTAAATAGTCTCTCAGATACCAATCAATATGCCGGATTTGGGATAGTTCCAGGTGTAAGTCCTCCAACATCATTTGCTTCAACAACAGTTAGTGGTGAGCAAATTGACTTAAGTTGGAATAAAAACGATAATGACGAAAATGTTATGGTGCTTATGGGTACCGGAGATACTCCTGTTAGTGGAGATTCTTATAATGTTAATGATATTATAGGTAGTTCAAAAGTTATTTATATAGGAGGAGCCGAAAGTTTTAGTCATTCAGGATTAAACGGGAATACTTTATATGAATATTCAATATTTAGTGTTGACGCATCTAATGCGTATTCAAATGCTGAAACAACTTCAGCAACAACTGTTGAGAGTGAACCTCCAGCTGTAATTGAAGATTCTTCAATTTATAGTGATAATTATTTTATAATAAAATGGGATAATGCGATTGGTTTTTGCGATTCCGTTTTAGTTAAAGGTTCTAAGGTGGGTTTTGGAAGTATTGTAGATCCTTCCGATAAGAATTATGAACCTACTGACTCAATTAACCTGGTGTTTAATGTTCCTGGGGATGATTCTATCTGTATTATATCAGGATTGGAACCTCATACCGATTATTATTTGAAATTCTACCCTTATAGTAATGCAGAAGACATGTCGTTTATTGATTTTAATACAACTTCTCCTTTGGCTATATCTTTTACAACTGATAGCACTTATGAGATTGTATTTTCAGAAATTGTTAATTATCACAAAACAATTTATGGTAGTTCTGATTCCAGTGAAAATAACTATATTGAGTTATTTAATATGGGTACTCAGGAAATCAATATGGAAGGCTGGACTATTGTTACTGATCGTCCGGGATCATGTTATGACGTTTTTTATGAAATAGACAATGATTTGGTTAATTCATGTTCCAATACTTCTATTTTGCCGAAAGAGAGTTTTGTTATTGCAAATTTCAATAATCCTGACAGTGTTGATAGATGGGAGCTTTCTGATACAATGCTTAAGCTTGACATAGGTGAATATTCATTGCCATGCATGGATCCAAATGATGTGGAAGAAATAGTGTTATATGACAGGATTGGGCAAAGAAGAGCATATGTTTGTGAAGTTATGCAAGTATTAGATTTATCACAAATAAATATTAATTATATACTTAGAGATTATTCTCAAAGTTCCGATTTAAATTCTTGGGATGCCGTTGATTTAAAATATGGAACTAATATGGGGGTATATAATATTCCGCCTAAACCTTTATCATTAACAATAGAGTCATATGATTTAGGTAAAGTAAAGATATCGTGGGTGCCAGATAATCCTAATGATGAGATTGCTGTATTAAGAAAACCAAATGGTTATTCATGGGATTTTTCGAGACCAACAAGAGAGGAGTCAGATTTTGAATCAGGTGATCCAAATAGTTTAGAAATCTATTTAGGTAAAGGCGATACATCATTTATTCTTGATGAGCCGGTCTCAGGAAATTTTGATTATCAGATACATACATATAGAAATGCAATGTTTAGTAGTGATTTTATTAGAGATACTGTATATCACTCTACAATACAAACAAGAGCTATA
>CAYSRH010000418.1:0-2327 GCA_964433245.1 uncultured Bacteroidales bacterium
AAACCACGGTGCGTAAAACAAGCCCCATTCGGGGCGACCTGTCGTAATGATTCGAATATCAAGCATATACCCGAAATAATGTTTTTTTTTACCGGACACTAATGTTTGCTTTTTTTTAAAGTTTGTGCCTGACATAAATGTTTCTTTGCATTGGCTGCGCGTCCACATTTTTTGCATACAAATTCCGGGCTTGTAATTTTTTCAACGTATTTTTTCCCGGTGTAATTGATGTCTGGGGAACAAAGTTTTTTTCCCATTCGTTTGTTGTTAATTATTACGTAAGCAATTCTAAATCTGTATTTTTTTCAAGAGCATTCCCAACAATAACAATGTCTGCTCCTGCCTTGTATGCATTCTCAACTTCAATACGGCTTGTTATCCCACCTCCAATGATCAGGGGGATAGTGATGTTTTTTTTAACTTTTTTAATAACGGAAGCCGGTATGGCATGTTTTGTTCCACTGCCTCCCTCAAGATAGATAAGTTGATTGCCTGTTAATTCACCGGCAATAGCTGTTGCAATAATAAGATCTTCTTTTTCGTATGGAATCGGGCGGGTATTGCTCATGTATGCAACAGAACTGTTTTGATAGTCACCAACCAGTATGTAAGCTGTTGCGATTGTTTCTACCTTGTTTTTTTTTAGAAATGGGGCAGCTTGCACGTGTTGGCCTATCAACAGATCAGGGTTTCTTCCGGAAATAAGGGAAAGTAAAAGAATGGCATCTGCGGAAGCACTGAGATGAAGAAGGTTCCCAGGGAAAATGACCGTGGGAATTGTGCTGTGCTTTTTTATTAAGTTAATTATAGAGTCAACAGGTTCACTTATAAGGCTGCCGCCTACCATAAAAAGATCAACAGATTGTGTATTGGCCTGCTTGATTAAATCTAACAATATTTTTTCAGAGAGTTTCCCCGGGTCTATTAATATGGAGAGCAGAGGCTTGCCCTGAACAGCATTTTTTTTGATGAATTGATATATTTTATTGGTAAACATAAGCGATTACATAATTTTTATAATGCTGGTAGTGTAAGTTAAAATTTATTTTTGTGAAGTCGTTTTCCATTGTTGCCCTGAATGTTCCTCCTTCAGAGAGAGGTTCAAAAGGTTCTATGATAATGTTTTCTTTGAAATTGATGTTTTGTTTGTCGCAGATTTTATAGATGGCTTCTTTTGCACACCAATGAATGTAAAGATGAAAAAGCTTTTTGTTGGGTTGGGGTGTGAGGTATTCTTTATTATTAAGAAACCGGTGGGATACGCCATGAATTTTTTCCGACATCCATTCCAGATCAATACCCACCTGCCTGTTTTTACTCATTAGAATAGATGTTAGCTTATGTGAATGTGAAATGCTTATATGAAAAGAATTGTCATGTAAAAAAGGTTTTCTTGCTGCATTATAGACAATCCGGCAATTACGCCCAACCATTTTATTGATGAGGGTACGGACACTTAACCACTCCAACTTTCTTGAATGGCTCTTAAAACTTTCTAATTTTTTAATTTCTTCTTTTTCGAGCGTCAGATCCTTTATAAGTGTATTATAATCTTCTTCAATTTCCCATTTGCCCAAAAGACAGTCATTGTCAATTAATTCATTAAAAATCATCCCCATAATTAAAAAACGCTTAATGCCAGGTTGTGGTCTCTATTAGGTGTATTATATCCTGTTGAAAAAAATTGATTACGGGTGCCAGAGAATCGCGATTTGGTTCAGTTTCAATATAAAAAGACCCCCTTAAAAAATGCTTGGTGCTGTCCGTTATAAAAAACTGAATGGGTGAAGCAGCATTCCCGCCAATGTCATATAGAATTCCGTGTACATTACGACCTGGATCATCATACCTTGTTTCCCGGATCGACTCGGCTTTAACGGTATGTTTATAAACCATGGTATGGCTGTCATCAATATAATCTGCCAGATCTTGTTGGTTATTGATAGTCTTATAGCTAATGTGTATAACACTTTGGTAATCAGAAAATAAAATATCCATCCAGCAAGGTTCTGAATAAGATTTAATATCTTTTGATATGTTTGAATATTCAGGGTACTCAAAAGAAAAAGGACATATATCCTGATATTTTTGATATGTTTTTTCAGGAAAATCAATACGATGATAACTCCTGGGTTTTGGAGTATAGGAATCTTCAGCACAAGCAGCAAGAAGTAAGAACCCTCCCAAAACAGACAAAATTAACATCTGTTTTATTACTGATGTATATCCGGAGAAATTATGAATCATGAATATTTTCTTCTTCTTTATTAATTGTTACCTTGATCTGTACGATCCGCCGGTTATCAACCACTTCTATTTTAAATGTG
>CAYSRH010000419.1:0-2323 GCA_964433245.1 uncultured Bacteroidales bacterium
CATTGAAGATGGAGTGAAAATTGTGCAAAGTGTTGGATCTGACACTTTAAAAGTATTGCCGGACACCTTCCATATGAATATTGAAGAAAAAGATATGTATGCTGCTTTGCGTGAAAACCTTGCGTACTATGTGTCTGTTCATATATCAGATAACAATCGTTTGTTGCCGGGACATGGTGCCATGGACTTCAACAAGATAATTTCTTTGATGAATGAGCTTGGTTTTAAGGGATGGCTTGCCATGGAGGGAAATATGCCAAATGGTGTTATGAATGACACTGAAACAACCATGAAATACTTTGATTCCTTATCCTAAAGGAACAACTTAGATTTTAATTTACGGTTGCTTGTATTTTTTGATGATGTCTTCATCTCCCTTTAACAAAATATCCACATATTGTGCCCGTCTGTAAACCAAGGGGTCATTTGTGGCTTTATCCGAAAGGTGTCCTCGCATGTCATCCAGTGTTTCAAATCCGGTTTGTTCCAGATATTTTTCCATGTCCTGCAGGATGTTTTGTATATAAGATATTTTGTTCAAGTATAGCGTAGATACAATTTGTACAGCATCTGCTCCTGCGGCTATCATTTTTAATGCATCTTTTCCGGTATGGATTCCTGAATTTGCACAGATTTGTGCCACCATTCTATCATATAATAAACCTGTAAATCGCAAAACAATTTTATGATCATTTTTAGAGCTGAGGTTCAGTTGATTAACGAATTTTTGGTTTAGTAAGTCAATGTCAGGTTGGAAAAAACGGTTGAAAATAGTGATTCCTGCAGCACCTGTTTGACTCAGCCGTCGGATAAAATGTAGCGGGTTTGTATAGTATGGACTGATCTTAACGGAAATAGGGATTGTAATGGATTTTTGCACATCTTCTAAGATGGCAATCTGTTCATCTTCTGCTTCCTGACCTGTTTTTTCAAAATTTCGGGGAGCTGAATGAAAGTTTAACTCAATCGCATCAATTCCTGTTTCTTCCATTTGTTTGGCATAATTCACCCAGCTTTCAGAGGCAACGCAATTTAAAGATCCGATAACAGGAATCGAAAGAGCTTTTTTTACTTTCTTCAATGCAGTCAAGTGAGATTTGGCTCCTGCATGTTCCATTCTGGGAAATAATGAAGTCATCTCAGCATGCCGGTCCGCATATTCATCTATTTCTTCCTGCATTTGCAAACTCTCCAGTTCTATCTGTTCTTCGAAGAGGGATTTAAAGACAATGGCACCTGCACCTGCCTCTTCTATTTTTTTTGCTTTATCAACATCACTTGTTAAATTGCATGAGCCTGCAATGATGGGATTTTTTAAGTCAAGCCCCATGTATTTGCTTTGCAACCTGTTATTCGTGTTTGGCATAATCACATGTGTTTTTTTGTTAAAATATAACGAAACTGCAAGTTATGAAAAATCTTTACTTAAAACGGAAAAAGTAGAGTGGAATTCTATCCCGGATAATAAATTTTACTTATTTTTAGAATCAAAATTGCTGATAATATGTTAACCCGCTTTGTTCAGAAAGCTCCGTTTTCCTTTCTGATTGTACCTTTTATTGGAGGAATTATGATGTCATCCCAAACTTCGGAGGTGTCTTTTATTGTAATTGTATTGGGTCTTGTTTCTTTTTTTTGTTGTTTGTTGTTTCAAAAAAATCTTCTTTGTGTAAATCTTTTTTTGTTTCTCTCTCTCTTTTTTGTTGGTCACCTTATCGTTTCACTACAAAACAAAAAGGAAACATTGATTGATAGTTTTACCAATAAGCTTGTTTCCGTTGATTTTATTGTACTTGACCCATCATATGGTAACAGTAAATATTATAAAAGTTATCTGGTAAAAACATCTCAACTTCCGGGAAAATATATCGTAAGAGATTATGAGCAGAAAGAGGATGTACAAGTCGGAAGTTTACTTATATTGGAGAGGTCGGAGTTAAAGCAGTTCTCTTATCAGACCTTACCGGGGGAATTTAATTATGGTGATTATCTGCGACAAAATCATATATATGGATATTTTACCGGGAATTTCACGGTAAAACAGCCTGCTGAATTATGTATTTGCTCATTGTTTGCAAGGTGGAGAAACAGGGTAGTGGAAAATTTTTCAAATTTATCATGGGATAACAGGCAACAGGGGTTCTTGCAAGCCATAACAATGGGAGATAAAACTTTGCTGGACGATGCGTTGAAACAAGCTTTCATGCGTACGGGGATGAGTCATGTTCTTGCTGTTTCGGGTTTGCATGTTGGTATTTTGTATGTATTTCTTCTACGTATATTTTTTACGGTAAAAAACAGAAGAAATAAAGCCATGCTGATT
>CAYSRH010000420.1:0-2318 GCA_964433245.1 uncultured Bacteroidales bacterium
TTATGTTGATTATCACGCAAAACTACATAAAAAAAACATTATAAACGATGTCCTTTCTCAGAAGGAAGAAAACAAAGACCTCACTTTACGAATTATTTTTACAATGAATGACTTTTTCTTCGAGCCGGGTTTCTCAGTAGTTTTTTTTCCCTGATTAAAGTCGTGTTTAGCACTCCTTTCTGTTTCGTAACAATTTTGTCCTCCTTCAATGTACGGTGCATTCGCCTCTTTGGCAAAATCTGTTTCCTGGTATGATTTGAATGTGCCTCTGTTTTGCACATTATCTTCATCATCAATAGTTACCTCTGTAAGTGCTTTAACCGACTCAAGGAAACCTTCCAGCATCACTTCATCTTTGCCTTCCTCTTCAATAACCCCGGTGAACACCGATTTCTTGAAATCCAGCAAATACAATATCCGGTGCTCTATGGATGATTTTGCAACAAAATTGAATACGTTGATATGCTTCTTTTGCCCCAATCGGTAGATACGGCCTATCCGTTGTTCAAGAACAGCTGGATTCCATGGTAGGTCCATATTAATAAGCACATTAGCACTTTGAAGATTGACACCTACTCCTCCTGCATCAGTAGATAAAAACACCTTGAGTTCGGGGTCTCCCTGAAATCGTTCAATGATGATTTTCCGATGTGACGCCGAGACATCACCATTGAGATAAACATGCGATATGTTTCTCTTTTTTAGCTCTTTAATAAGCAACTCAAACATCTTTTTCCATTGACTGAAAATAACAATTTTGTTATCCGGCATTTCAGCAATTTCTTCTACTAAACGAGTAATTTCTTCAATTTTAGTTCCGAAATTCGTGTTTGAATCTAATATGTAAGTGGAGTCGCAGACCATGCGCATACAACTCAGCAATGACAGTAATTTGGTTCTTTCTTCCTCTGAAAGAAAACCATTACGCATCCAATTGTTTACAAGTCTTGATACACCATCGTAATATGCATCATGGTCGGTTTTTTGCTCCGGTGTCAACTCTACAAAGAAGTTCTTATCAACACGGTTGGGGAGTTGATCGGCAATTTCTTTTTTCGTTCTTCTTAACAAGACGTCTTCTAGTGTTTTATTAATGACCCGAAGGTTTTTATATCCTTTCAGTTTGCCATTTTTATCAAGCAGCTGGTGTTGATGCAGAAATTTGTATAGCGGTCCTAATTTATATCGGTCAATAAACTCAACTATTGAATGCAGCTCATCAATTCTATTTTCCAGAGGAGTTCCGGTTATTACTATTGCATATTCTGTGTCAATTCTTTTTATTGCTTGGGCTGCCTTGGTTTTCCAATTTTTTATTCGCTGTGCCTCATCAAGAATAACTAACTGCGGCGACCAGTTTTTGATTAATTCGACATCATTTTTTGCTGCCCCGTAGCTGATAATTTTTATCTGATCATCAGAATGATACAGCTCTTTTCTCTTATGTATTAATCCTTCTATTACCAAAGCATTATTATCTGAGAACTTCTGAATCTCTTTCTTCCATTGATACTTTAGGGAAGTAGGGCAAATAATAAGGATTCGGGTTACATCAAAAAAATTTATGAATAATGTAAAAGCTGCAATAGCCTGAATAGTTTTACCCAAACCCATGTCATCTGCCAGTAAAATACGTCCTTTTTCAAGAATTTTTATTACTCCGTCTTTCTGATAGGGATAAAGTGTGCCATTAATCAGGTTTTGCAATATTTCACTTTCTTTTCCTTTGGGAAATAGCTGTGCAACTTTCTCAATTCTCGATTGAGTTTTTTTACTTTGCGTGATTGTCTCTAATACATCATCATAGACTCTTAATAGCGGATCTTTTTCCTTTGCAGTTCTTAAGAAAACATCTAAATCAGCTGTCTTGTACGGGAATAAAAAGCCTTCAGTATCAAAAAAATCTTCTTCCTTTTCAAACGAGTCAATTTTATCACCTTTTTTTAGTCTAATCCTTCTGATCTTCCCATAATGTACGCTTAATGAAGAATATTCATGTTTTTGTTTTTTTCCAATGTATTTTTCATATTTCTTGTACTTTTCAAAATATGAGAGTAGGTACTCAATGTGTTTGCATGTCCCTAACTGATTTACGGTAAAATCAGGACAGCTGCAAAAATGATGGCTCTTACTGTTGTCACGAATAGATACCTTGTATGTTTTCCCTGAATCAGGATTAAATACTTCAAAATCAGAAAAATAAGGATGTCCTCCGATGTTTTTTACTTTATATTTTTGTTGTGTAGAAAATTGCTTGCGTAATTCTGTTTGCCAAGTTTCCACATCCATGTTATCGGGCTTTCTATGGTAGGGAACTT
>CAYSRH010000421.1:0-2293 GCA_964433245.1 uncultured Bacteroidales bacterium
AAAAGAAGAAGACCTGAGTCCTCTGGGCACCATATTGCTTGGACAAACTATAAAAGGAAAGCCGGTAACAGCCCAATATACCAGCACAATTAAAGACATAGAAAAAGCTGATATTCTTTACATTTCCAATGACTTTAACACGAATATCAAGGATGTGGTCAGTGCTTTTGCAGAAAAACCTGTTTTATTGATAGGAGAAACAAAAGACTATGGAAATAAAGGTGTTCATATTAATTTTTTTGTTACTAAGGGAGGAACCCTGCATTTTGAATTAAATCCGGAAGCTTTTCATCAGTCCGGATTACGAGTAAACAACATGCTCATTGAATACGCAAAAATCGTCAAATGATCAAATCCATCTCACATAAAATCACCCTTATCATTGTTTCCGTCAGTGCTTTTGCTATCATCACAGGAGGAATTGTTTTTTCCTATGTGATGATCAAAAACATGAAAGACAATTATATTCAACAAGGTTTGATGGATCTGGATCTGATTGCCGAGTATCTTGTGCTTCCTTTGGGTTTCAAAAACAAAGAACGGGCGAATGAAATTCTCTCAAAAGTAACAACAAAACCTTATATTCACTATTGTGTACTTCTTGATGCCGAAAATAATCTTTTTGTAGCGTATAAAAAACATGAAGAAATATCCTTTTCAACAGAACAAGATATTATTGGTTCAGAAGGATTCCTTTTTGAAAAGGATATATTAATGATTTACAAGCCCATCATTTATGAAAACAGGTATTATGGATGGATCATTATTTATCTTGACACGCAACTTTCGGAAATCATCAAACAACACATTATCATTACCCTTATCATCATTGTTTCTGTATTAATTTTATCCCTTCTCTTAACTCTTGGCATTCAAAATTCCATATCAAAACCTATCATCACACTTGCCCGGGAAATGAACAACCTTTCAGTTCAGGAAGATTTTACACAAAACCTCAAAGAGGTTCGTGGAGGACAGGAAATCAAATTACTTTACAATGCATTCAATCGCCTTATCAATAAAATTGCAGAACGAGAAATCCGTATAGATTCTATTGTAAAAAAACTCAGACAAAACGAAAACAAATTCAGGACACTGACGGAGAATTCTCCTGATCTTGTTATTCGTTTCAATACTGATTTAAGCATTGACTATGCCAACACTGCCTCCCTGCAATTTTTAAACAAGAAAGAGCAGGATGTTACCGGTATTCCTGTTGATGACATTGATTCTATTGAACCGGATATAAAAAAAATATTTGCACAACATATCAAAGAAGTCATCCATACAAAAGAAGTGACTCATTGCCAAATCAAAGTGAGTAAAACTCCCCCTCTCTTTTACGATTTCACTTTCGTCCCTGAATTGTCAGGAAAAAAGTCCGTTGTTTTAATCCTTTGTATTGGAAGAAATATCACAACCATCAAAGATGCTGAACTACATCTTATTCAGTCAAAGATTAAAGCTGAAGAATCCGATCGACTGAAAAGTGCTTTTCTGGCCAATATGTCACATGAAATACGCACTCCGATGAATGCTATTATTGGGTTTTCTCAGCTTATCAAAGATAAAAATTTTAATGAAAAAGAGCGTGAAGATTTCATTGATATCATTCAGGACAGGGGGAAAGACCTGATGATGATCATTAATGACATTATTGACCTGAGTAAAATTGAAGCCGGTGAATTTAATCTCATTTACGAAGTTTTTTCGTTAAAATCCTTTATGAATAGCATTATTCTTTTTTACAAAAAAAAGATCCGACATGATCAACGGAACTATCCTTTGGAAATTTCCTGTGATATTGACAATGACGTACCAAAAAAAATATTTGGTCCCCCTTCTGCTATCAAACAGATATTATTTAATCTTTTAAGCAATGCTTTAAAGTTTACTGAAAAAGGCTTTATACATGCCGGAATAAAACGAGACAATAAAAATGAAAATATGCTTCTCTTCTATGTTGAAGATTCCGGTATTGGCATCCCGAAAGAAAAACAAGATGCTATTTTTAATCGTTTTGTCCAGATTGAGGAATACAGCACCAGAAAATACGGAGGCACAGGGCTTGGTCTGTCTATTTGCCAGGGATTAATTTCCCGGATGGGAGGAAATATCGGTGTTAAATCTGAAGAAGGAAAGGGATCTGTTTTTTATTTTTATCTTCCTTTCGATCCAAAACAGACAAATTAAAATAAACATTTCTTCCTTAAAAAGCGTAGCGAAGAACTATTTCAGCAGTAAACCCAAGTGGTCTGTATGTTCGGTTAAATGCCTGTGCGGCAACTTCCTC
>CAYSRH010000422.1:0-2275 GCA_964433245.1 uncultured Bacteroidales bacterium
GACTTTAAAAAAGAAGATTTTATAGGCATTTTATCAAACTAATAGATAAAGATTATTTAATAATAATTTTTTCATACGAAACATACTCTCCCTGTTGCATACGCATGAAATATATTCCACAGGCTATCGTATTAACATCAACAGAAACAATATTTTGTGTAAATGATTGTGATAGTATTTTTGTGCCATTGATAGAAAATAAAGCAACATGAAGTATTTCGTTTTGATCATGTGATGACTCAATAAAGATTTTATCAGAAACCGGGTTAGGATATACTTTAAAAAGAACATCATCTATTGTATGGGTGGTAATCCCTATAGGTTCTGTTTTTCCGATGCCGTAGAATCCTTGTGTCAAACCGGAGACTGTAAAAGAAGCCCTGCCATTTGAAATTGAAGGAGACGAAGCAATGGCATTCCATTCTTCATCAATTGATTCACGGTACCAAAGGTTCAGGTCTGAATTCAATTGTTCAGTTAAACCGGCGGCATCCAAATCAAAAGCCAATCTGACATCCACATTACCTGTTACATCCACGAACCATACCCGACTCCATGTATCATCAATCCAATTCTTACTTCCATTATGACCGGCAAAAACAAAATCACCATTCCCAAAAGATTCATTGGCTTCACTAAGGTACAAATATCCACCGGAAGAAGATATATGCTCATGTAATTCTTCTCCGGGGTCATCGAAATAAAAGCGTTTACCAATGCCTATAATTTCATTCGTATATCGTTTAACAGGAGGATTGAAGAGAGTTTCTTCAGGTTCAGGAATCTCGATTCCATATTTTGCAGACAAAGCATTCTGAACTATCGTAAACTGTGCAAAGTTCAGACCTTCATTAAAGTAAACCACTTCAGCCAAATTAATTTTTGCCGCATTGCCAATCACAACATTGGCAGTACCCCTCATTACATCTTCAGAATAATTATTGAAATTATCAAGTACACCATTGATATACAGGTAGTTTACCGTTTTATCGTGATTGTGTGCAATCAGATAAGGGTAATGTGTTTGTAGCAACTGACTCCTAGAGTCAATCACATTGGTTCCATTGATTGTTGCCTTTACCTGATTGGCATCTACTTGTCCAGAGATTTCTATCACCCAGGAATAATCAGGATAACCAGGTGTATAAAATTGTCGTTTTTCAAACATTCTTTGCCAATCACCGCCGGGAATATCAGGATCAGTCAACACATTTCTTTCAAAAACAAGAAATATTCCAAGTCCGGGACCACCATCAAGATTAGGTGCATCAGGAACGACCAAAGCTTTCTTATCATTTTGATTTGTACCCATATTTAAACAAGGCCATCCATTGATACAATCAGTATGATACGTGGGAGGAGGTTTGATTTTTTCATAGTATCCTTCCGGTTGTTTATTGGCATATGCACTAGTGGCATGATTGTCATTGCCTGATAAATCTTCCCAAAGATCAACAACATTTCCGTCATTTACACCTGAAATAGCATTTGCTTTTAGCCAGAGACCAAGTTCAGGCTGTCCTTCGACAGTAATATCCGGGAATCCAACTCCACCGGGTCCCATGCCATAACCGGTAGTTGGGACAGTCATGTTATAGGTATGCTCAAGCTCATCACTCAGTATCTTTCCGAACTGATAGGCTTTCACACGAAGTGTAACCTGTTGTTCTTCATTAACAATCAGAATAGGTTTCCTGTAAACCATAGAATTTATGTCGGGTTCAGATCCGTTTAAAGTATAAAACAGGCGATCATTGGGATCATTGGGAGTAATCGTAATATAAATAGAGTCTTCTAAAAAAGTTCCTGAAACCGGAGACACTTGAGGTTCAGATAACTTCGGCATAAGTGTAAAGGAAATATCCAGCATTGTGCCACCATCAGCGTGCAAGCCTTCAAGTTCAACATCACCTTCCTCTTCTGAGAGAATGGCAAAAGAAACATACTCTTTTCCGGAAGACAGAGCGTCATTAATCGCATTACGCAGATCTAATCCGGTAAAAATTACTTCAGCATAATCTGATCCGTTGGGCACCTCTGTTACAGCGATGCTCACTGTATCCAACAAAGGTTTGGTATTCCACACCGTTGATTCATCCCAACTGTTATCAGAAGCATACAAAGCTATCGAAGCCGGTATCGGTGCATTATGTTTAACGGTAAGTTTAAGATTTACTTTATCTGCACTGTGATTGATATCTCCAATAAAAAATTGAACATACTCAATTCTTTTATTTTCACCTGATTTAACAGTCCAGGAATCGAGTGATTCGCC
>CAYSRH010000423.1:0-2266 GCA_964433245.1 uncultured Bacteroidales bacterium
AAAATGAAGATACCCAAAGTATTGTATAAAAACAGCATAAGCGATATGCTGGACGAGATTAAGGACAATTACGGAAAGCTGGTGCGACGGGGGTATATCTACGGATTAATCGCCATCGACCAAGATGCCAAAATTATCGCGGTGGATAAGCGAATCGACCGCGACATCAATTATTTCGACCTTAGCAGTGTCGGAGCCGCCCTCTATGGAGTGGCACGGCAAGGCAAGGATTTCTTTGAGACTCAAGAGCTGAAACGGGCCACCATTATTTACCAAGATTTACAGCTGTATGTTAAGTCTATCGGTAGGGTCACTCTTGCCAAGAAAGGAAGGCGGGAGATCCTCATAGTGATTTTATCCAACCATAAGGTAAATTTAGGTGTTATTTTACTTCAGCTCCAAAAATACGGCAAATTAATTCGGACCGAAATTGAGAAATCCGGCAACATCCTCGAAAACCTCGAAAAATCCGAGCATGAATTTAAGGTGACCTTACGCAAGCTGAAAGAATCCATGAACATTTAACTCCTCAGGAGGTTAAAAAAAATGATAACCAGAAAAAGCAGCAATAAGGCCAAATCCGAGAGCAAGAGCAAAGCAGATTTACTCCCAGATTCCGATTCAGCAAAAGATTTATTAAATAACCCCCTTATCCAGCTCAAGATAGTCTATTGGGGTCCGGGCGAATCGGGCAAGACAACCAATTGGAAAGTGCTGAAAAATCACCCCAGAATTTCGCGATTAAACTTCGGCATGTCGGTCGAAACCACCGATGGCCGCACCCTCTGGCAAGATTCCATCTTTTTGCGATTTGATCTGAACATTGAAGCCGGCACGGATCGCTACATCTTGGTAACGCAGCTGACCACCGCCACGGGACAAGAACGCTTCCTCTCAACTCGAGAATATATCCTCAGCGGAGCGGACGGCGTGGTTTTTGTTGCAGACAGTGACCCGGAGATGATGGAGCAGAATAAACGCAGTTTTCGAGAGCTACTGAATTTTACCAGCGCATTGAAAATCCCTTATATTATCCAATTAAACAAGCGCGATCTGGACAATAGCATTTCATTAAAGGACTTCAAAAAAGGATTGGGATTACCCGAAATTAAGCTCGACGACCAAGGAAACCCCATAGTCTATGAAGCAATCGCCATCACCGGAGAAGGTGTCTTAAAATGTTTTCGCGACATTGTCGGCCTCTCGCTTTATGAATGTTTTACCCAGAAATAGCAGTTTTTTTCTTTTTCTATTCTATTACTTTCATTTATCAATAATTCCCCGTATGAATATTACAAGAGCAAAATGTCAAAATATCAAGATAACCCAAAAAAAGTGAGCATACCAAAATGGACACTAAGCAAGATTTTATCCATCCCGCCCTTATTCATTATTTGTTTTTCCGCCAAAAGAATTTGATAATATACCCCTATATCGACCTCAAGCACCTCATGGAAGGTATGGAGCCCTATTCGGTGGGGCATAACCTCATCGATCTCGATATGACCGCCATCTTCGATTTGGAGTTGGTCTTGGACTCCCAAGATTCTTACACCGAGCGCCCCAACATGTATATTCTCTATAATTGCTCCGAAGAGCAGCTAAAACAAATTCTTGCGATGGAGAACCTTCGCTGCATCATTAACATCAACCAAGAGATCAAGCCATCCCTTATTAATGGGCATAATTACATCCTCTATAATAAGAAGCAAAAAAAATTGATCGCCGAGTTACCTGATAAGCTCACCTTTGAAAAGACCTTAATTAAAAATTCCGAAAAAACGACCGCCCTTCATAATGCACTGCAGAAGCTCTTTATCGAAGCCACTAGTATATTCGAATGTATTACTCAAGGAGAAGAGAGCGAAGCAGTGGATAGTCTTTCAAGATATCCTAATCCTATCCGAGTAAAAGTGCTGGATTTTATTGAGCGTTATTTCAAAATTACCGTGCCCCAGAAAGAACAGCTCCTCCAATCCATTCCCAACAAGCCAAAAGAGAATGGGGCACCTAAAAAAGAAGCGAAAATATCCCATAAATCTTCGGTCTCCACTTCAGAAAGCAAGGCTCAATTTTTAAAAGAATACAATCGGATAATGCAACATGTTAAGATTGGAAGAGAGTTTATCCAGCTTTTACACAAGTATAAGACGGAGCATGTTAATCAGAGCAACCTCGGAATGGACCAGTTGATCAATCCCTCCAAACTTTATGCCTATCTGCGGATGCATCATTGGAAAAAGGAGATTCCGCCCGAGTTTGTTAA
>CAYSRH010000424.1:0-2262 GCA_964433245.1 uncultured Bacteroidales bacterium
GGACATATCTTTTTGAAAAAATCTATCGTGATAAAACCCTGGAAAGAGAAAAAGCAGCTTTTGTTCAAAATTTAGGACTTAAACATAAGGAGGGGGCTGTCTTTTATCTTCCCGAAGATCCCAAAGAAAAAGAACTTGATTATTACACCGATAAAAAAACCGAACTTCTCGCCTGGATTAACAAGCATGAAAAAGAATTGCGAAACAATCAAATTTTCATTGCCCAGGAAAACCAACAGGAAAAATATTACATGGGAACCATCAAACTTTTAATGAATGTTGAACAGCATGCTGACTGGTTCGATCTCTACGGAAAAGTTCAATTCGGCGACATCTCAGTTCCTTTTATTTCATTGCGGGACCACATCATCAATGGAATACGGGAATTTAAGCTGCCCAATGGTGAAGTAGCTGTGATTCCGGATGAATGGTTCTCAAAATACGCAAAAATACTTCGTTTTGCAAAAACAGAAAAGGACAATTTAAGGTTAAAAAAACATTATTTCAAACTTGTTAAAACGATTGATAAAGATCAGGCATCATCCAAAGAAATCAATATTCTTGATCAATTAACCAGTAACAAAGATCTGATAAAGACACCCCTGCCCGAAACGACAAATATAACATTAAGACCTTATCAAATAGAAGGATATAACTGGATTAATTTTTTACGAACAAATAACCTGAATGGATGTTTGGCTGATGATATGGGACTGGGGAAAACATTACAGGCATTGCTGGTCTTATTACGACTAAAAGAAGAAAACAAAAATTTGCCGAAAAATCAAAAATCAAAAAAAACTCCGATCCAACCAACACTCTTTGACTTTCCGCTTGTCCAAAAAAAACACACCCATCTTATTGTTATGCCTTTGTCCCTTATCCATAATTGGGAAAATGAAATTAAAAAATTCACTCCTCAGTTATCTTTCTATGAACATGCCGGAATTAAAAGAGTCCCCTCAACAGATATATTCAGCGAATTTGATATCATCCTGACAACTTATGGTGTAGTAAGGAATGACAAAGAGATATTAAAAAACTTCAACTTCACATATATTATTCTTGATGAAAGCCAGGTAATTAAAAACCCCGGCTCAAAAATATACAAGGCGATCAAAGAAATACCGGCCCAACATAAACTAACACTAACCGGTACACCCATTGAAAATTCCTTAAACGACCTTTGGTCGCAAATGTCGTTCTTGAATGACGATATTCTGGGAACACTAAAGTTTTTTAAAAACTATTTTGTAAAACCCATTGAAAAGAATAAAAACGAAGAAAGACAAGAAGAATTACGGCAAATCATCAGTCCGTTCATCCTTCGACGCACCAAGAACAATGTGGCCAAAGACCTACCTCCCCTGTCAATAAAGGTTTATTATTGTGAAATGACAGATGATCAGAATAAAATCTATGAGAAAAAAAAATCAGCCATACGTAATTATATTCTTGAAAACATTGAGAAACAGGGAAAAGAAAAAAGTCATTTTATTATTCTGAATGGACTCATGCAGCTACGCATGTTAGCAAACCATCCGCTGCTGGTATCCGAAGATTACAAAAAGGAATCAGGCAAATTTGACGAAATTATACGAAGTGTCAGAAAACTGGTGATCGAAAAACACAAAGTATTGCTTTTTTCAAGTTTTGTAAAACACCTGAATTTAATTAAAAACTACTTGGATGAACACAATTATACGTATTCAATGTTAACAGGAGAAGACAGTGATAAAAAAAGACAAGAAGCAATCAATCATTTTCAGCATGACGAAGAAAACAGGATCTTTCTGATATCTTTAAAAGCCGGTGGTGTCGGACTTAACCTTACTTCGGCAGACTATGTTTTTATTCTTGATCCCTGGTGGAATCCGGCCGTAGAAAATCAAGCCATCAACAGAAGTCACCGTATCGGTCAAAACAAAAAAGTGTTTGCCTATAAATTTATTTGCCGCAACAGCATTGAAGAAAAGATATTAAAATTACAGGAAGAAAAAAACACCCTGGCAAATGATTTTGTAAATCAGAACAACCCTTTCAAAAATTTTTCCGAAGAAGATATAAAAAAATTGTTTGATTGAACGTTATAAAATTTGGTTCTACCACGAATTTAATGAAAGCTTGTCTTTGTTTATATGTTGTACGCAAGCCAAGTAAACGACACAGTATTAACATGATTGCAGATTTGAAAAAGAAAAAATGAAAATAAAAGGATAAAATGAGTTTGTTTCAAAAATCGGTAGAGAAAAAATATTTAAA
>CAYSRH010000425.1:0-2249 GCA_964433245.1 uncultured Bacteroidales bacterium
GCATGGCAAGACCCGGCAGCATCAATACTTTAGATACTAAAAACTTAAGTGTTCCGGACGGTCTCAATGCAGCTTCGGCGTTCATCGCCTTTGCTCTTCTAAATAGCGATGTTACTTTTTACCTCAATAATAAAAATGAAACAGTTGAGCAGTACCTGAAAACCAACACTTTTTCGCAAGCAGGCAACAGCATGGATGCAAACTTTATTTTCTTGTCCGGAAAAGATGCTGCTGACATTATTTTTCAAACAAGTGTAGGCGAACCGGAATATCCCGAAAAATCGACCACACTCATCATTGATGTTGCATCCATACAGGATCACAAGCAAAAGGACTCATTGGCTATTGAAGTCTCAGGTCCCGGGGTCAAAGATACCCAGACCTGTTTTATACAAGGACTGAACAAAGCGATACTGGAAGCACTGAAAGAGCAAAATGCAGAATACCCGCTGGGAATTGACACCATCGTAACAGACCAACATGGCAGGCTCCTTTGTTTTCCCCGCACCAGTCGCTTACATTGGAATTAATCGATCATCACATAGAAACTAAGAAAAGTAAGAAATCATGGCATATGTATCAGTAAAAGGTGGCACAGAAGCTATCGCCAATGCAAAAGATCTCGTAGAGTTTTACCGCCTGCGCAGTCAGACGAAACCCATAGAAATAAAGCAAATACAAACACAATTCAGGCTGGCTGTAGACAAGGTAATGGGAGAAGGCTCCCTCTACGCTCCTGAATATGCAGCGCTAGCGATCAAACAAATGGAAGGAGATGTGCTCGAAGCTGCTTTTGTCTTAAGGGCCTTTAGGGCCACCCTGCAAAGAAAATACTATTCCGATCCCATTGACACGCGCAACATGTTTATCCAAAGAAAAATATCTTCTTCTTTTAGGGAAATCCCGGGAGGACAAGTATTGGGACCTACGCGTGACTACTCACAGCGTATGATTGATGCCGGTAAATATCAGGAAGATCCGGCGGAGATACAAAACTTTCTGTCACAATTTAACAAGAAAATCGATCCGGAAAAACTGGAAGAGGTAAAGTCATTTAATAAGGTGATAGACTTGCTGAAAGCAGAAAAGTTGCTCATGCCGGTTGAAGAAAACTACGACAGAACGGTGAAAGATGTAACACGCGAAGCGGTGAAATTTCCTGCTCCGCGCTCCGTAACATTGCAAATGCTCGCAAGAGCAGAAACGGGAGGCTTAATGGCTTTGGCCTACAGCAGTATGAGGGGATTTGGTGACGGGCATGGAACCATTGGCGAACTTCGCTTTGGCACCGTCAACGTTCAGATTAAAGACCCGAAGGGAAGAATGCGATACATTGGAAAAATCGCAGCCACAGAATGTGAAATGATCACCAAAGTAAATACAACAAAAAAAACAAAGATCCCTTACTTTACCATAGGTTACGGACTGATTTTCGGACAAAACGAAACCAAAGCCATATGCATGAGCATACTGGAAAGAGGAATTCGATCAGGCAATCCGGAAAATCCTGCGAACAACCAGGAGTTTGTGCTGTATCACACCGAGGGAGTAGAGTCCATGGGTTTTACCAACCACCTGAAACTACCTCACTATGTAACCTTCCAATCGGGATTGAACAACGTCAGAGAATCGGTCAAAAGACACAAAGAGGAAACGGATAAAAAAATAGGCACTTTCAGAAAAATTCTAAAATTACAACACCAATGATAGAAAATAAAAAATTTAACATGACGTATAGCTTCGCTTTTATTGACGAGGCAACGAAAAAAGAAATCAGAAGAAAGCTATTAAAGGCTGTTTGCATTCCGGGCTATCAGGTTCCTTACTCTTCTCCCGAAATGCCTATCGCAAGAGGCTGGGGTACCGGCGGACTGCATATTACGCTGGCCATCATTGGACGGAATGACATCCTGAAAATGATTGACCAGGGCAGTGACGCAAGTGTAAATGCCTGTAGCCTGAGAGACTTTATTCACATGACAACGAAATGTGAAACAACACTCGACACAAGAGAAGCCAGCATAATACAAACCAGACACCGCATCACAGAAGAAAAACTGACGGACAAACAAATTATGGTTTTTCAAGTACCCATGCCGGAACCGCTTCGCAGGGTGGAAAGATATGAATACAAAACACGGCAAATGCATGCCGAGAGCGACTACGCCAAGCTTTGGCTTACGCTCTATGAGGCGTATGTAAAATGGGGCGACATCATGCATGGGGCAGGATACCCTGTTATGGTGAAC
>CAYSRH010000426.1:0-2241 GCA_964433245.1 uncultured Bacteroidales bacterium
GAAGAAGCCCTTAAAAGTCTTGAGTGTATAGATGATGAAGATGCTTTGACTTTCTACCTAAAAGCAATCATTGGTGCCAGAAATCAAAATGAAAGTTTGATATGGCCAAATTTAAGGTCTGCCGTTGCTAAGAGTCCTGAATTAAAGGAGTGGGCTAAAGATGATCTTGAGTTTGCAAAATATAGGGATAATGAAAATTTTACATCTATTATGGAATAAGAATTTTTCATGAGATAAAAAAAAGAGGGTGTCCAAAAAGGCACCCTCTTTTTTTTTTATGTTGGTATTTTATTTCATTAGTGTCCTGATTGTAGAAAGATGAACTAGATGAAGTAACATAACCGCGTAGCGGTGACCTGTTGGAATTTAGTCGGACACTACTGATTTTGAATATATTTGTTCATTGACGTATTGTTTTATCTTAGCAGTGTCCTGATTGTAGTGAAACGAAAGATCTTATTGAATCTTTTGTAATTGCGACAGTGCCTTTTTAATTACAGGCAAGGGACATCCCAGATTGATTCTCTGAAAACCACTTCCGCCCGGACCAAACTGACTGCCATTGCTTAATCCTAACTTTGCTTTCTCAATTAGCTTTTTTTGTAATGCCTGTTCTGTCAATCCACTTTTTTTAAAGTCCATCCATAACAAATAAGTTGCTTCAGGACGCATGGGAGTGATTTCCGGTATGTACTTGTTTATGTAAGCAATTGTATAATCAATATTGGTATTTAAATAAGTGAGCAATGACTCTAACCAGGGGGTGCCTTTTGTGTAGGCTGCTTCTAAAGCAATATTTCCCATCATATTTCCCATCCCCAGATGTAAATGTTCTATGGTTTGCTTCATTTTTATTCGCAACTTTCCGCTTGAAATAATAATATATGATGTTGCAAAAGCTGCGAGGTTAAATGTTTTTGATGGGGCGTTTAGGGTAATTGTTATGTTTGAGACTTCTTTTGACAGGCTTGCGGTAGGGATATGCCTTTGGGGATGAAAAACCAGGTCAGCATGAATTTCGTCTGATACAATAAGAACATTATGTTTCAGGCATATGTTTGTTAATTTTTCTAACTCTTGTTTTGTCCATACCCTTCCTCCCGGATTGTGCGGACTGCAAAGCAAGATCATGGAGGTTCGGGGATCTGATGCCTGATCTTCCAATTTGTCCCAGTTAACCTGGTAATGACCTTCTTGTAGGACTAATGTATTATAAAGCAATTCGCGTTTGTGGTCTTTTACAGCGTTAAAAAATGGATAGTAAACAGGAGGCTGTACAATGATCTTATCGCCGGGATTGGTATATGTTAATACAGCGAGATTCAGTGAAGGAACAACACCGGGAGAATAAAGTATCCATTCATTCTTAATCTTCCAGTTGTGTTGTTGTTGCATCCATTGTGTAACAGCATTGTAAAAACCTTCGCCACGCAAAGTATAACCAAACACTTTATTATGTTGCAGGTATTCTTTCAATGTTTCTTCTATTTCAGGGGCAATGGGAAAATCCATATCAGCAACCCACATAGGAAGGATATCTTTTGTGCCAAAAATGCGTTCTGTTAAATCAAACTTCAGGCTGTTTGTGCCTCTACGGTCTATCAATTCATCAAAATGATACATGCATACAACATTTATTTTTTCATAAAACTAAATAATCTTTTGTTAGGGGTTGTATCCTGATTTTTTCAGAATGGAAGAATAATCCTTATCTTTCATAAGTCCGGATAATGATATATCTGAATTTTTTTTCATGTAACTCTGAATAATTCTCATTCCAATCCAGTTGGCAGCTTTGGACGGAGAGTTATTGCCAAAATATTTCGTAAAGGGACCGTCTTCTGTGAATTGCATAATGGTCATAAGTTCTGTGCTGAATAAAAGTTTTTGTTCTATCAGAAAAGTCCACATTCTTTCTTCAAAGTTTTTGCAAAAATTTAATTCATCTTCTGTAAAACCAAGAACGAGCGTGTCATGTGCCTGTGTTATTTTTTTTGTTAGGTATAGTATTTTCCCATGATAAATCATATGGTCAATTAAGCTTTTTGCATCCTCCGGTAAGGGAAAATCAGTCAGAACTATTGCGTATATGCAATCTGCAGGAATTTTTTCCTTGTACATGTTTTTTATCTGGTATTGGTGCCAGTTTAATTTTTGATAAAAAGGGCAATCCCGACCAAGGTATTTGTCAAGGGCAATTGCAAGAATGCTGTCTCCAAGAATGATGGATTCATTAAATCC
>CAYSRH010000427.1:0-2228 GCA_964433245.1 uncultured Bacteroidales bacterium
ATCATTCCTTCTACATAAAAATCTTAAAATAAACATGTAAATATGCAAAAAAAATCTTAAAATGCAAATAGGAATTTAAATTTGTTTTTGTCCAATATAAAATTATTACAATGTAACATCATTAAATAGTTCCATTTTTTCAACATCTTCCCTGACCTTTTCGTGTCCTTCTATAACCTCATTGTTTCTATCCCAGTAAACCTTCCGGTTTTCCCGGTATGAAAGGGTAGCCATATGTGCAGTAATAGCTTCTTCAAACCCCTGATCGATGTTGCAGCTTGGCTGAATTCCTTTTCTGATAGAATCAATCCATTCTTTCACATGCAAGTGAGTTGTATCAACCCTTTTTCCGCCTCTGTATGTGTATAATAACCCCCGGCCTGCAAAATATTTTTCTGTGGCAGAGGTAACTGCATCAACATTTTTAAGTCCGGGTCTGTAAGCATAAAGCGGGAGACTCGGGTCTAAGATTCCTTGTTCTGTTTTTTCTTTATATGCAGTAGATTGTGGGTCCGGATATATCATCAGGTTGTTTCCCAATTCCATTTGGGCATCGTGCCCCATAACTACTTTTCCCCGGTCTCTCTGACTTGCCAGGGTGGCGCTGTACAGAAAAGACAATTCTTTTTCCGGATATTCGTATGTAGCGTTAAATACGTCAGGTACTTCTCTGACCTCCCTGATGTAATGTTTTCCTTTTACTTTGAAGAAATATATTCCACCTGAAGCCACGCATGAACGTGGTATACCCAAATTCATTATCTGGTTAATGGCATCAAATTCGTGAGTCAGCAAATCGCCTGCCAGTCCTGTGCCATAGTCCCACCAGCATCTCCATCTAAAAAACCGTTCAAGACTGAAATCTCTTTGAGGACCATCGCCGGTAAACTGGTCCCAGTCGATGTTATGCGGACCGGCCTCAGGGTGAATTGGGTAGACCCAGGCGCCATTGGGATCATTTCTGTTGGTGCAAACTTCTACAAGGGTGATTTTGCCCATGACATTTTTTTTGATTGCCTCCTCTGCTTTAATATAACTTTCGGTTTGCCTTCCCTGGTGTCCTAACTGAAGAATGATGCCGGTATTTTTAATAACGTCCCGCATTTTATAGGTTTCCTCAATAGTCCTCGTCATTGGTTTTTCGACGTATACATGCTTTCCGGCTTTTGCAGCATCCATTGCCATTTGCGCATGCCAGTGGTCTGGTGTAGCGATGATGACGGCATCAATGTCATCAGAAGCGATCAGTTCTTTATAAGTTCTGTATCTTTTTGCCTGTACTTCAAACGGGCCATCAGCGCCTTTACGTTTTGTATTGGCTGATGCTGAAAGGGCACGTTCGGCACGAATATCAAATACATCGCATATGCCGTTCACTTCAACATTAAGGTTTTCCTGCGCAAGATAGTCTTCATACCGCTTATCCCTGGGATTTTCAATATTAGCCAGCTTCCAGCTATCAATAACATCAGGATGGGAAAAACCGGCTGCCCTGAGTAAATGTTCACCTCTTATTCCGAATCCAATGATTCCAATTCTGAGTTTTTTTCCTGATGTAGAAGATGGAGCAGGCGGTTCAGGAATATCAAAAGACATTCTTGTTTGTGCCTGTATATTTTCTTTCAGAAATTTATCGTATTTCTCCTTTTTATAGATACCATAGGCCATAGCGCCAACAACAGGAACTGTCAGTAAACCTTTTAATGCATCCCTGCGGGATAATTTATTCCCGTCTGGAGTTGATTGTTCAACATTTTCCTGGTTATAATCAGGGATATTATTTATATCGTCCATACAATTAATATTTTAAAAAATGAAAATCAGCCAGCTATTCGGCTATTGTTTGTTTTTTCGGTCTTCCAAAAATTAGCCTGTCCAGTCCAACAATGCGGCTTGTCGGGAAAACAAACAGCACCAGCAAGCTCACAAGCTCAATGAGTGTTTTGTTAACAAATAAATAGCTTCCTTCCATTGGCACAGCATATTTAAGACCAATGAACGGAGGATGTGAAAGATAGTAAAATATGAGAAGAATGATTCCAAAAAAAGTAGCAAGCCTTGAAAAACTTCCAAGGATGAGTCCGGCGCCAATTAAAATAAGACCCCAGATATTGAGGATGTCAATTATTTTAATCGTTTGCGAATTATTGGCGAGAGAATAAAAAAACTCAGCTAAAAATCCTTTTGAATCTAAAATATATCCAACTGACGACCAATTGGCATTTAAT
>CAYSRH010000428.1:0-2223 GCA_964433245.1 uncultured Bacteroidales bacterium
ATCACAAAAAATACGGCATATGAAATATATTTTTATTAATTAAAAAAATACACCCACAAAATAATATAGGAATTAAAAAGGTGTGGACGTATAGAAAAATGATTTTGCTTAATAAGATATTTATATTATATTTGCAATTAATCAATATAGCACGAAAAAACATGGAAGATCCGAACAAAAACCTGAAGATTGCTGTTGTCGTTTTGCTCATTATTGCAGTAGCATTAATAGGCTTGTTGGTTTACAGGCACTATTCTTACCTGCAATTACAAAAACAGTCAATTACAATGCAAAACTATCTTGAAAACGAAAAAGATAGTCTTCGCAAAGAACTTATTATTCTATATACTGAATATGATTCTATCAGTACAGATAATGATTCCATGCAACTTAAGCTGGACTTACAAAAAGAAAAAATAGATAATCTTCTCAAAATCAGAGCAGACAACCTATACCAAATACATTTATTTAAGAAAGAATTACAAACCCTCAGGGAGGTTATGCGGCATTATGTGATCCAGATAGATTCTTTGAATACACTAAATCAGGAATTAATCGCTGAAAATGTTGAAGTGAAAAGTCGTTTGTCTGAAGTGGAAACCTCGGCCAAAGAATTAGAAAAAGAAAAAGAATCACTCTCAGGCAAAGTCAGCAAAGCTGAAATACTAAGTGCCAAAGATATTGTTGCTGTGGGTATTAATCAAAGAAGCAAGGAAAGAGACCGTGTAAAGCAAATTGAAAAACTTCGTGTCTGTTTTACAATACGGGAAAACGCAATCGCAGAATCAGGAAACAGGACTATTTACCTGCGGATTATCAGACCGGATGGTGCTGTCCTGACCAAATCAGAAACCCTGGTTATAAAAACGGCCGAGGAAGAAAATATAATTTACTCGGAAAATCGTGTTATACAATATCAAAATGTAGATATTGACGCTTGTCTTTTTTACGATGTTGTTGAGGGAGAACTTATTGAAGGAGTATATCAGGTTGAACTATACAGTGACGGGCATCTTATAGGGGAAACCACAATTTCTCTCAAGGAAGGTGGATTTTTAGGAATTTAAATTATTGCTTATGTTTTCAGGAATTGTTGAAGAAGCTGGTGTTATAAAAAAATTGGAACAGGAACAGCAAAACTTGCATATTACGATTGCCTGTTCTTTTGTTGATGAGTTAAAAATAGACCAAAGCATTGCCCATAACGGTGTATGCCTGACTGTTGTGAAAAAAGAAACTGATGCTTATACCGTAACAGCCATCAAAGAAACCCTGGAAAAAAGCAACTTGGGATTATTAAAAGAAGGGGACAAAGTGAACTTAGAAAGAAGTTTAATGCATGGAGACCGTGTTGACGGTCATTTTGTCCAGGGACATGTTGACCAAACAGCTACCTGTTCGCATGTTGAAGAAGCTGATGGAAGCTGGTATTTTACTTTTGAATACAAACCTCTACAGGATGACTATATTACTGTGGAAAAAGGATCAATCACGATCAATGGGGTAAGCCTGACTGTTGTAAATTCGAAAACAAACAGCTTCCAGGTAGCCATCATACCCTACACTTACGAAGTGACAAATTTCCACGAATTCAAAGCAGGAACTATTGTAAACCTGGAATTTGATGTGATAGGAAAGTACATCACAAAAATTGTCAATGCCCAATTAGAAAATCACCTAAAAAGAAAGATGGATTAATTAAAATCATCACGGGTGACACCGGGAAGTTCATCTTCGATGGTATTTGCCGGATCCATATGCACAACGATATCATATACATCTATACTTTTCCTTATCTGAAACTCCACTTCCCGGACAATCTCATGTGCCTCATTAAGACTTAGTTCTCCATCAACCTCAATATCAATAACAACCATATACTGGTAACCTATCGGACGGATACGCAATCTGTGCGGGTTCAATGCTCCTTTTACACGGGAGACTGCTGAAAATACTTTTTCATAAACATCCCTGGCATTGTCCACACCGTCCATAAGCTGAACGCTGGAATCTTTAAATATCCCATATGCTCCTTTTAATACCCAGAGACTAACAAATAAAGCTGTAATCGGATCAAAAAGAGGAAAATCAAATATCCTTGTGACATACAAACCAAGCAAAACTGTTAATGAAATACCAACATCATATTTCATGTTTTTTGCATTGGCGACCAACATTTTACTATTCACCTGACGTCCCACACGATACTGATACAAACTTAAG
>CAYSRH010000429.1:0-2220 GCA_964433245.1 uncultured Bacteroidales bacterium
GGATTTGGCATTGTTTGGGGAAGAGAAGACAGTAATAATCAATTTGATTTTTATATTTCAGGAAACGGTTATTATAAGGTAAATAAATCATATTTAAATAACAGATATGATATTATTGAATGGACTAAAAGTGCATTTATAAACCAGGGAAACGGAGCAACAAATAAACTGACAATAAAAAAAACCGGGAATCGAATTACGTTTTATGTAAATGATTACTATTTAGCAGAAAAAGATTTTCAAAACTTTTTTGGTGATGAGCTCGGTTTTATCATCTACCATAACCAAAAAATTGCTATTGACTATTTTAGGGTCTCATATTTAGAAAGAGAAATCTACAATTATCCCCCTGATATTGTCATTACAGAACCTGATCTCAGCAGAGGTTTTAAAGTTGTTCCGGAAAAAATGATAAAAATATTTGGAAAAGCTCAGGATAGCGACGGAATTTACGAAGTCACTGTAAACGGCATAGAGGCTAAGTTACAGAGTGGAGGATATTTTTCTGTTAATTTGCCTTTGGCTGTTGGTGACAATACTATCACCGTGGAAGCAATTGATACGAAACTAAAGTCCGCAACCAAATCATTTTTAGTGAACAGGGAATCAGATAAAATTACAAATAACTATTTATCAGGTGAGAAACGAGTTGCACTAATTATTGGAAATTCAGAATATTCGGGGGCTGCAGACCTGGGTCTGAATCCAATTAACGATGCACATGATATTGCATCAACTTTGAAAATGCTGGGCTTTGATGTAATTTTAAAAACAAATGCAGATTTGGAGACAATGAATAATGCCATCAGAGAATTTGGAAGGCAAAACAGGGAAGCTGATGTTGCTTTGTTCTATTATGCAGGACATGGAATGCAGGTTGAGCGTATTAACTATTTACTTCCAATAGGTATCAATATACAAGAGAAATATGATGTGAACTTTGAATGCGTTAATGTATCAACCCTACAGAAAATTATGGAGACAAGCAATGATGACAGGTTGAATTTAATTATACTGGATGCCTGCAGGAATAATCCTTTCAGAACCTGGCAAAGAGGAGGAGAAACAGGATTAGCAGATATGACCCCGCCAAGCGGTACTCTGATTGCTTTTTCTACTTCGCCCGGGGCAACTGCTTCTAATGGCGATGGAAGAAACGGACTCTATACAGGAGAATTAATAAAACAATTGAAAAAGCCCCAAAGAATTGAAGATGTATTTATTAATACGAGAATTGAAGTCGAGAAAAAATCCGGCGGACAACAAAGCCCCTGGGAGCTGGCAAGGTTGAGAGGTAAGTACTTTTTAGTAAAATGAACAGGGAACGCAATAAAAAATGAATTCTAAGGCGCATTCCTTCTCTATCAAGTCCTTAGGTTGACGGTTATTCTAATTGAATTGTGGTTATGTAATACTCTTCTATTGTTTTTCTTCTATCTGGCGGAGAGCAGGATCAAGTAATGAACTTACAAACTTGGTGATGGAAGTTTGTTCTTTTACTATTGAGATAAAATCATCTTTAATTTTTTTCACTCAGATAAAAGGCAGATAAATTCATTCTTCTGCTAATTTTAAGTAATGTTCATATCTGTCAAAAATCTGTTCCACATAAACAAAGGGTTCAATCCCACGAACATATCCATATTTGACAACTTCATGCTTGTAATTTTGTGGATAGCTTAATTCTAAAATCATCTTTTCAACATTATTGTCCCATTGCCATTTATTAAGTCCGTTTACTTCTGCCAGGTTTTGGGCATCTATGATATGATAATAGCCGCAATTATAGGCAGCTATGGCAAATTTAAGGCGCTGAACAGAATCTTCCACAGAATCAAATTTACCATGCAACAGGTCCAGGTATTTTGTCCCGCCCCTGATATTATCCGGTGGATTAAGCCTGTTTTTTACTCCCATCTGCCTGGCAGCAACTGGCATCATTTGCATGAGTCCTTTAGCACCTGCCCATGAACCGGCCCTCGGATTAAATCGGGATTCCTGGTAAATGAGAGAAGCTAACAAACGCCAATCCCAGTTTATACTATCAGCATATTGCTTTATAAGATCATCATACTTGCTGATTTGCTTATTGTTCGGGCTATAGAAATCACTTTTTACACGTCGTCTGAAATCGCTTTTATTTTTAAAATATCGGTTATAGATGACATAGTAATCAACCTTCTCTCTTTCCTTATCAATCCAGTTGTTTATTGCTTCCAA
>CAYSRH010000430.1:0-2219 GCA_964433245.1 uncultured Bacteroidales bacterium
AAAATCGCTATCCCACCTTCTGTTTTGAAAAACACTGAGCAATACCTTGTGTTTTTTTGCAAGGGATATCAGGGAATTGCCTTCCCGGGAATGGACAACAAAGGGCTTTTCAACAACTACGTGCTTCCCGGCTTCGAGAGCTTTTTTACACAGGTCGAAGTGTGTGTGGTCAGGCGTATTAACAATGACCAGATCAATATCATCTGATAACAATTCATCAAAATTTCGTACGATGCTTGCATCGGGATACGCTTTGGAAGATAGTTGTTTTGTTCGTTCCATGATTTTTTTTAGTTTCATTCCCGATGTACTCGTTATCAATGGAGCATGAAAAACTTTTCCTGACATTCCGAATGATGCCAATCCAACCTGTAATATTTTCTCTTGTGTCATATTTTTATTTACTTTAGAGGTTTCCGTGAATAAAAATAGGAAAGTTAATCGAAAATGAAAAGTTTATGCAGGTTTTCCATAAAAGTATGATGAGTATGGGTACCCGTTTTCATATGCTTCTTCCTGATGTCGGGGAAGAATTGGGGGATGGGGTGTGGCAAAATATTATTTCCGGATTGGATCGTATCATGGGCAAGCTGAATCGTTTTGATGAACAATCTCTTGTCGGTCAGGTCAATGCCATGGCAGGAGAAAAACCTGTTGAAATTGATGAGGAGTTGGAAAATATCCTGCAAGCCTGCCGGGAGATGACAAAAAAAACCAATGGATATTTCTCTTTTCTGTCGTTGTCCGGCTTGTTTAAAGAAAAACAGATTGATAATAATACAGATGATCTCCGGGATATTGAAATAAAGGAAGGACAGGTTTTCTTGCCAAAGGGGAGGAATATAGACCTTGGGGCAGTGGGCAAGGGCTATGCCATGGATCATGTTAAGCAGATATTGCAAGCCCATCAGGTGCGCACAGCTTTTATAAGTTTTGGAGAGAGCAGTGTACTCGGACTCGGAACGCATCCGCATGGCGGGCACTGGCCGCTTGGAGTCCTGCATCCGACAAATAAGTCGTTGATTGATATGTTGCCTGTTGTTGATCAACATGTGGCCATATCATCAAGCCGAAGTGATAACAGTCACATTATAAATCCCAAAACAGGAAAGAAAGTATGTGAAAATCGAATTGTTGCCGTGCAGGGCGATTGCTCGATGACCTGTGATATGCTTGCAACTTCTGTGGTAGCAGGATTTCCTACGGAGGAAGCAAAAAAAGAGTTTGAAGAATTTAAGATTTTGGAATTCCGTTACTGAAAAAATGTTTTTCACTCAATTTTCAGTAACTTTACACGTTTAAAATAAAAATTAAGGAAGTAAATAATGCGTTTGGATCATAAAGAAAACATACAGACAAGGAGAGAATTTCTTCAGACTTTGTCCTTATTTTCAGGAAGTGCATTGTTTCTGAGTGTTCCATGGTTATCAAAACTTTCGGCTTCGGAGAAAGATAATCCTGCGGTATCGGACAGGGTTCGTCTTGGAGTGATAGGTGTGGGATCCCGGGGAAAGCATTTGACTGAGCATTTATTGATCAATCCGGAAGCGGATGTTGTGGCGATATGTGATGATTACCAACCATCCATAGACAGCACCTTGAATTTGTTCAAGGATAGCAAAAAGCCTGACGTGTATTATGATTATCGTAAAATGCTTGAAAGAAAAGATATTGATGCGGTAATTGTTGCAACTCCTTTGCACTTGCATAAAGAGATGACTGTGGACTGTCTCGAGGCAGGAAAACATGTGATGATGGAAAAATCCATGGCAAAAACCATAGAGGATTGCCATGAGATTGTGATGAAACACAAGGAAACAGCTTGCATTCTTTTTATTGGACACCAGCGTTTGTGTAATATTGTTTATCTGGATGCTATTCAGCGACATAGGACAGGAGAATTTGGTAAGATCAATATGGTCAAAGCATTTTGGCACAGAAATAATGATTGGCGAAGATCTATTCCTTCCCCTGAACTGGAAAGACGAATTAACTGGAGACTGTATCCCGAGTATTCCTGCGGATTGATGACAGAATTGGCATCACACCAGACACAGGTTAGTAATTGGTTTCTTGGAGAGATTCCTACCCAGGTTTTTGGTTCCGGAAGTATCAATTACTGGAAAGATGGCAGACAGGTGCACGATAATGTGAACCTGGTTTATACCTATCCCTCAGGTACACACTTAATGTATGATTCCATTATCAGTAATGGCCAT
>CAYSRH010000431.1:0-2198 GCA_964433245.1 uncultured Bacteroidales bacterium
ATTGCTTATCAATTAAATTTTTATTTAATTCTTTATCGTATATTTCCCAAATATCTCCTCTGTTGGTATCGTAAGATATTCTATAGAATTCATTCTCAATATAACCAGATCCGTATTTCAGAGTCGTCTGAGGATCTATACTTTGTTCAGAAGCTTCAATTTTATAGACCTTGTAACCACAGGAAGGTATTCTGTCAGTTTTAAAAATAATATCCATAAGATATTTTTCATTGTCTGATGGAAGTTTTTGACCATCCTGTACATTTTTTGCCATAGCCCACCTTTCTGTTGAATATTCAGAGGCTTCGTGTGGGTGTTTTATATAATTCAACTGATGAGGTATTGTATCAGCCGTTTTTATATCAATTATTCTGAAAGGATTGAGAAGCAGGTTAAGGGGAAGGTCAATTCCTTTATGTCCAATTATATGACTTGATAGTAATCTTGGAGGATTATCTTTTGTAAGAAAAAAAGGTTTGCCTGAAGGATCAAAAGGTTTTACCTGAATACTTGCAATATCAGTCCTTTCATAACTTAATGGGTTGTAAACCACAATATAATAAGCATCATCCTTCAAAGTTATAAGATCACTAAGGCTATGAGTGCTTTTATACATTATATCATGGGATAATGCAGCATTTTGGTATGCATACCTTGTTTTTTGTACATAGTGAGCATCCTGAGCCGGTCCCCCCGGAGTACTCATGCCCCATGTATGCTCATCAAAAAGCAGCATATTATCATAAGCTTCGTTTATGTGCTGATATGGGTATTCAAAATTGCTTAATAAGGAGGCAAAAGTTGCATATGTTTCAGCTGATGGAAGATAATAATGGTAATTCCTGTTAACAGAAGTTGCTTTTGATGTGCTCATAGCCCCAATAGTATAATCTGTGTTAGGTATTTCTCCTTTCAGTGTATCCAGTTTATACCCTTCCTGTTTTTCAAATTTTTCAAAAAACATTGTGTTTGTAGAAACGATGAATTTTGGATAGTCCCATTTTAAATTGAGTGAATTTACAATTTCAGAAATTCTTACATCAGGAGGAGAATTATCCCGTAATCCTGAGTGAAAACGAACTCTCACCAATTCGTATGGATATGTGTCATTAGTTAAATCTTTTAAATACCAGTTTAATGATTTTTCAGCCTGTCGGGTTTCCCATAATCTTGGCCATTCCAGCCTCCCCCCTCCATACCAAAAGAGAACACTTTCACCACTTTGGGATTTCCACCAGAATGCTCCGGGAATGTTTCTTTTAATCACACTATCTTCGTCCCATATATAATCAACCGTAATTCCATTCCATTTATAATAATCCTGAATATTAGCTGCCAGATATTTCACACCACTGCCTGCCAATACTTTTGACATCCCCCATGAAATGCCCGGAATATCATTATGTTCTGCCGATTTAATCGGAAAATCATATTTGATTTTTTGTCTGAAAACAGGATAAAGAAGCCTTATTTGTTCTTCATGTGCACATAATTCTGTAGTTTGGTTACCCAATAGGGCAGTGACTTCAATACGCCCTTCTTTGATAAATTTAATTAATTCGTTGATTGTATTTTGATCGGAATTGTTTAAAAAATAAAGAAATGACCATCCTTGTTCAATTACATATCTGAATTTAGATGCTTCGGACATTTTTTCCGTTTCACGACAATATTGGATTGCTTTTTGGATATTGCCATATTGTTCACGAAAAACATTATCGGGTAAATCGGTGTATCCCAAATCATGGTGTGACTGATGAACTATATGTACTTCCCATTTTTTCCCGGGAATCCATATTTGTGTTTTTTCATCAAGTAAACTTCCATTATATGTGAATGAATATTTTACCTGAGTTTTTTTTTGCAAATCAGGTACTAAAAAATGATAAAATTTAGACCCGGGGTATATTGAATCTATTTTCTTTGTGAAGGATTTACCTTCATATTCCATTTTAAACAAAACATCAGAGTAATTATATTTACTGTTAATTAAAATATCCAAACGGTTTAACAATATATAATCTTCACTTTTTTTAAAGTACACAGATTGTTCTATGATTTCTAAATTGAAGTCTTTAGAATCATTTTTATTTTCTGCTGATAAAAGTAAAAAAGTATTAATAAATAACAATAAACATACAATTATTTTCATTTTTCGTTGATTTTCCGATAATAATAACCAAAGTTCCGTAATAAAA
>CAYSRH010000432.1:0-2198 GCA_964433245.1 uncultured Bacteroidales bacterium
TACAGATTTGATTAATTAAAATGTACAATGAATACAACAGTACTTATATTTTTAAATAAGATTTTACAGATAAGTAAGCCGGTATTGCTTGTCCTTATACTACTGTTGGTGTCGTGCGAGGAACCTTACGAAGTAGAACTGGATTCCACATGGCGAAGGTTGGCTGTGGAGGGGCTTATTACCACAGATACCATGTCGCATTATGTACGTCTTACAAAGTCTGCGGACTATTTTTCTTCTGCCCCCGCCGAGGGTATCTCAGGGGCTTTGGTCTCTGTTACAGACGGAGAGGAAATGGTTTATCTGACTGAAAGTGATTCCCTGGCAGGACTTTACCTGACAGATGGAGATTTTTCTGCAAAAGAAAATACAAGCTACACATTAACTATGCAGGGTTTGGATATTGATAATGATGGAGTTACGGAAGATTATTATGCTGTTACATCTGCTGCTGAAATTCCTTCGCCCGATTCGATACAACTGGAACCGTTTAATTATTCAGGATATGTATCAGGACATTATATTCGCTTGTTTATGCAGGATCCACCGAAGCCAAATTTTTATCTTTTCAGGGTATTGATTAACAATCAATTGATTACTGACACCATTGACGAAGTCATGTACACATCTGATGAGATGTTTAATGGCAATTATCTTTACGGAGTCAGGGTTGCTACCTTAATTGATATGGAAGAAGACGAACGACTCGTATCAGGAGATACTATTACGCTTGAGGTAATTTGTGTTGATGAGAATTACTATCGTTTTATTGTTGAACTGGGCAGGACTTTGGCTTTCCAAAACCCATTGTTTGGTGGACCTCCTGCCAATCCGATAACAAATGTAAAGCCAGGTCATAATGCTGTTGGATATTTTGGTGCTTATTCCATAGCACGTGTTCATCGTGTTTATAAACTATAAATTAAGTAATTTTATTTTGGAAAATTAAATATCAAAAAAAACATCAAAAAATGTCAAAAAAATGGGGTGCAATTCAAATCGAAGGTCAACCGGGTTATAAAATTAATTTAGGTTTATTACAGTTGTATTTGTTGAGGCAGGAAAAAAGATTATTGTTTGAACAAGAACAAGTCCCTGAACCGGCACCCTCTCTTTCTGTAGAAGAAAATGAAGAAAGGCTTCCTCATTATGGTACGCAGATCAGCTTTAGCAAAGAAACTATTTCCATCAGACCTGTATTGCCTGATAATCCGATTGTAATAAAGCCGGATTCTTCTGTCAGAATTAACGAGCATTCGTCTGCCATGGGATATGTTGTGATTCCTGTTCGGCTTGCATTGTCTTTTGGCAAATTCAATTATAACAAAGTCTTTATTGACGAGGAAAGCATTCCTTTGTCGCAAACCTGGCTGGGTGTCCCGGACAAAGGAGAGCTGGCATGGTCCTTTACAACATGTTTTTCACAATCGCAACCCATAGATCATGCAGATTATCAGGTTGTTGTCCCGGTTCTTTTGAAGACGGTAAGTTCCGGATATATTGACATCACAAAATTTGTACTTCGGACATCTTTGCTTAATATTTACATAAGTGAAGACGGGTATTTGTATTCAGATCAGCAAACAGTTCTTTTTCAGGACGCAGGAACAGAGAAAGATGTTCAGATATCAAAAGGAGGATTAGACAAAAACATAAAATTGAGTTTACTTACAGAAGCAAGAGATACAAACAATAAAAATATCATAACAAAGAGTTTTTCATTTTTTAAATCCATATACCAATGATGATTGATTTTACTTTTTTACAGGATTTTATGCAGATCGTCTGGGCGAAAAAAGCGATGATGATTGGCCTATATGTTTTTGCCGGTGTATTTTTATCCCGCTTATTAAATTTTGGTATTTCACGTACATTGTTTCATAAATCCAATTCTCAAACACGATTTATAATTGGGAAAATCATTAACTATTCCTTCTTTTTTATTGTTGTCATGTTGGTGTTGCATCAACTGGGCGTTCGTTTATCTGCTATACTGGGGGCTGCAGGAGTGATAGGGATAGTGATAGGGATTGCTTCACAAACCAGTTTTGGAAACATCATCAGTGGCATTTTTCTGGTGTCTGAAAAAGCATTTGAGATAGGAGAAATTATCAAGGTCGGCAACACAACGGGGGTTGTATATGCGATAGATCTATTGTCTGTACGTGTGAAAACTTTTGACAATCTGATTGTACGGA
>CAYSRH010000433.1:0-2198 GCA_964433245.1 uncultured Bacteroidales bacterium
AATTGTTGCCATGGTATGTTAAAATCTATTTTTTAAAATGATAAAAAAGCCTTGTCTTAATAATTTTTCAATAACAAATATAACTGCTTTTTTCTGAAACAAACAAAAATAGAGACACGCTATGTCGATTTTGAATGAATTGATTGAAAAGCAATTTTTATTTCTTCATACAAATCATCTCCAAACTTACGCGCCAATGCATCTTTTAAGAAATCAAGCAGATGTATGTTTTTTTCTTTTCCATTTTGACATGCAGGAGAACAAATATTCCACTGATCATAATTAACTGCCTGAAAATTTTTAAACTGTTTTGTTCTGATTGGGTACAGGTGGCAGGAAACTGGTTTTCTGAAATTAATTTCCTGATTGTTCCAGGCTTTTTCTATGGCACAAAAAAATATACCATTTTCCTTGTATGTATATGCACATTCCTTTCCGTCAATCAGCGTAGTCACCCATTCTCCCTCATCATCAAGGTAAAAGAAACCCTTGCTTTCAACAGCATTTACTCCGACACCTTGCATATACTTCTTAAAAAGGGGGAAGTTTTTTTTGATCAGATACTTCTCTTCTTCTTCCAGTGGGGCTCCGGAATCACCGGCTTCACAGCACTTGCCTTTACATTTGGCAACATCACATGCAAAATCCTGTTCAAATACAGAAAGACTTATTATAAGATCGCGGATTTGTATCAAAACACTTGTTATTTATCAGAAGATCAGACAAGTTCTTTTCCTGTCATGGCCTTGGGCTTCTCTACACCTATCATTTTCAGGATTGTAGGGGCAACATCAGCCAATACCCCGTTATTTATTTTCCGAAAACGCTCAGACACCAGGACACATGGAACCGGATTGGTTGAATGTGCTGTATTGGGTGTGCCGTCAGGATTTACCGCATTATCTGCATTCCCATGATCAGCAATGATCATCACCTCATAGTCATTTCTTTTGGCTGCTTCAACCACTTTTTCCACACATTTATCAACCGTTTCTATGGCTTTGATAATGGCATCCCAAACCCCGGTATGCCCTACCATATCACCATTGGCAAAATTCAGACAAACAAAACTTACTTCACGCTTGTCCAGCTCTTTCACAATGGCATCTGCCACAGGTTCCGCACTCATCTCAGGTTGCAAGTCATAAGTTGCTACTTTCGGTGAATTGATCAATATTCTTTGTTCATTTTCGAAAGGTTCTTCTCTTCCTCCTGAAAAGAAGAATGTTACGTGGGCATACTTTTCGGTTTCAGCAATACGGATTTGCTTCAATCCTGCATTTGCAACAACCTCACCGAGACTTTCTTTGATATTGTCTTTCGTATAAACCGGTTTTACCCCTTTGAAAGTCTCATCATAAACTGTCAGTGTAACATAGTGCAGGGGTATTGTTTTCATGTCGTGTTCGGGAAAATCCTTCTGTGTCAGAGCTGTTGTTATTTGTCTCAGGCGATCCGTTCTGAAATTAAAACAAAAAACCACATCGCCCTCCTGTATTTTCGCAACCGGTTCATCATTCGTACCGGTAACAACAACAGGTTTTATGAATTCATCCGTAACACCTTCCGCATAGGAATCCTCAATGGCCTTTACCGGATCTTTCACAAGGGTGCCTTTTCCTTCTATCAATGCATCATACCCTATTTTTATCCTGTCCCACCTTTTGTCTCTGTCCATTGTATAATAGCGACCTGTAACCGTAGCAACCTGCCCGTTTGAATTTTCCAGATGCTTCACTAATTTTTTCATGTAGCCCAGTCCGCTTCTGGGGTCCGTATCACGCCCATCCATCAATGCATGCACAAAAACATTTTTCACCCCATATTCTTTGGTAATATCACAAAGCTTAAACAGATGTGTATCCATGGAATGTACGCCCCCATCAGAAAGCAATCCAAGGAAATGTACCGCTTTGTTTTTTTCTCTGGCATATTCAAATGCTTCCTTAAGCACAGGCTGTTTGGCGAGGTCCCCATTTTCAGCATCACGTGTTACCTTGACAAGGTCCTGATAAACAACTCTGCCTGCCCCGATATTCAAGTGTCCAACCTCAGAATTTCCCATCTGCCCTTCAGGAAGACCGACATTCTCTCCACTGGCTTGCAGGTGTGCATGTGGATACTTTTGCATCAAAGCATCCATATAAGGTGTTTTTGACTGTGCTATTGCATCGGTCTTATCTCTTTTTCCTTCGCCC
>CAYSRH010000434.1:0-2194 GCA_964433245.1 uncultured Bacteroidales bacterium
AAGACTTTCCTGGTTTTCTTAGCAGTTTCTGCACAAACAAATGCACATGTAGATGCAAAGCATAACAGCCAGATGAGGTATGATACAATCCATAAGTTAGGTCGTGGACATATTGTTTGCCATATTGCAAGTGTCGGGTCTTCTGTGATTTCTTATCGTGAAATTGATAGTGTAAATACGCCGGGAGAGATACGAAGGAACCAAGTAAAAAAGATTGTTTATCGAAGTGGTAAGGTTGAAGTTTTTAATGAACCTTTAGTTAGAATGGTTGATGAAGAAACATGGGAAGCTGTTTGGGTCACAGAAGATCCGGATGATATCAAAGGACTGTACGAAGTTGATCAGTTTGTTTCAGAATCAGCTTCTGACATGAGAAGTATAAGAGCAGCCCGAAGGAGTGCAACAATACGAATACAAAAACGCGCTGCGGCACGTGGTGCAAATGTTTTGTTAATTACAAAAGCAGAAGCTCGTGGAGGCTTTGGAGATATGCCGTCTTATTATATGGAAGGTATTGGTTATAGTTTTGAACCACCGCCTCTACGTGAAGAATAATATTGATTTTTCAGATTGAAATTAATTATTACCCTTAGTATAGATTAACCCTTAGTATGAACTCTTATGTATTACAGTAAAACGACTGTTGTATTTATCAGCATGTTTTTCCTTGTGCGTTTTTTTGTTGTTTCTGTTGAAGCAAAACCTGTTCAGCCCAATAGTGCCCGTGTATCTTCAACAGGAGGAGTCGGTGTCTTTTATAACGACCTCTGGTCAATCTACAACAATGTTGGATCTTTGGCAGAAGTAACAGAAATGCAGGCAGGTATCCATTTTCAAAATCCGTATTTTGTTGATCAGTTGAGTACCCGCACTATCGCTGCCGCAATTCCTTTCAGGAAAGAAGGGAGTTTCGGGATTGGGTATAGCTATTTTGGATACCATTTGTATGCATTACAAAAGACAACAATTGGATATGCGAAAAAGATACATAAAGTTTCTGTAGGATTACAGTTTCACTATCATGTCAGACATATCCCTGAAGAAGAAAAAGGAAGGGGTATAACAGTTGAAGCCGGCACTTTTTTTCCTCTTTCTGAAAATCTTGTCTTTGGCTTTTCTTACGATAATGTATTTAATCAATCGCTGTTTAATGAAACACCTTATGCCAGAATTAAATCCGGACTGGGATTCAAATATACTGATAGGTCAATCGCCGGAATTGAACTGGAAAAGGAGTCCGCCCATCCTTTTTTACTGAAAATAGGGGTGGAACATGGGGTGGGAGAAATGTTTTTTTTACGTGGTGGTTATCAGATTCTGACTTCTGTATATGCATTTGGTATTGGATTTTCCTATCGGTTTTTATGTGTTGACCTCTCCTTTGTTTCACACGAAAGATTAGGATATAGTCCTTATTTCTCAGCGTATTATACAAAATCCAATAAGTAGCTTTCACCAATGGGCAGGTTTTTCTACATCATTTTTTGGATATTGCTTCCGATCATGTATCTGCAGGCACAACAAGGAAATTATTTTGATGAAGTATTGGAACAGATGGCAGAACAAATGCATATCGAAGACCCTGAAAGGTTAATGGAATGGCATGATCAGTTGTTGGCGATTAAAGAAGATCCTGTGGATTTGAATAATGGTACCCGCTTTGATATTGATCGTTTATTTTTTTTGTCAGATTTTCAAAGACACAGTCTTTACAACTATGTCAGACGATTTAGTCCTGTGCTCACCTTTTATGAACTTATGAATGTACATGGATTTGATCGGCAAACAGTGGAATTATTACAGTTTTTCATTGTGTTGAGAGAGAAAAAAAAATCATTGAAGTGGAGCGATATAGGTAGAGGGAGAAATTCCCTGATGATAAATTCCTCTCGCCTATTACAAGAAGTAAAGGGAAACCAACAGGCTTTTCCGGAAGGGGGATATGAAGGATCTCCCTTTCGGGTTTCTATGCGATATCAGTATTCTTTATACGGGAGGATCAATGCCGGGTTTTTTGCTGACAAAGATCCCGGAGAAGCATTTTTTCGTGGCAGTAATCCCTATGGATTTGATTATTATGGAGCATATATCGCTTGTCATAATATCGGAAAACTAAACAACATGGTGCTTGGCAGGTATCGCCTGTCATACGGACAAGGATTGGTGATGGGTAGCGGACTGGGAATCTATAAAT
>CAYSRH010000435.1:0-2180 GCA_964433245.1 uncultured Bacteroidales bacterium
TTAAGCACCACGCAGCAGACAGTGTATTGTACCTCCAATTTGCAAGTATTGTATAAGACTCCAATATGAAAATATAACAAAACATTGCTGAAATATTTGGATATAATCTATAAATAAATCAAAATGGAAGACCTATTAACATTACAAATATTAATTTTTGGGATAAAAACCCACATTTCTTCAACCTGTGTATGATTTCTTAAATCTTTATCAAAAAAACTTGACATCAGGAAAAAAATACACTATCTTTGACCAACCGGTCAGTCATAAATTTAACATGACATAAAAAAACAATTACAAGAAATGAGTCCGCGAACAAAAAAACAGATTGAAGAGATACGCGAAGACAAGCGCCAGTTGATTATGAATACAGCGCTTTCCCTTTTTGCCGGGAGTGGTTACGGCAACACGAGTATGAACGAGATAGCAAAAAAAGCAAAAATATCAAAGGGGCTGATATACAATTATTTCGAAAGCAAAGAAGCCTTAATCCAAACAATACTCAATAAAGGCATAGATAAGATGCTTGCTATTTTTGACCCTAACAAAGACGGGAAGCTCGAAGTCCACGAACTTGAATTTTTTATAACAGAATCGATAAAAACACTAAAAGAAAACAGACCATTTTGGAAATTATATTTTCAGATATCGATGCAGCCTGATGTATTTGCATTGGTTGAAGAAAAAATCAATACGTTATACGAACCTATTATGTCGATGATGGTTAACTATTTTGCTGAAACGGGGTTTGAGAATCCCGAAATGGAAGCCATGCTATTTGGAACTTTAATGGATGGCATATCGTTGGATTACGTTATGGCACCACAATTGTATCCTATAGACAAAATAAAAGATGAGATTATCAGGAGATATTGTTGTCCACGTAGAGAGTTGAATAAGAACCAATAAAAACTATATTATCATGAGATCAATTAGCATAACATTCGTATTAATCCTGATTACCTGCCTCACGACCGCAGCACAGGATGCGAAAAGCATCGTACAAAAAGCATATGACAAGATGCAAGGCGAGTCGAGCTATGCCGAAATGGAGATGAAAGTAATCCGCCCCTCCTGGGATCGTACCATCAGGTTTAAATCGTGGACCAAAGGGACAAAATACTCCCTGACACTGATCACTTATCCTGCGAAAGAAAAGGGGAAGACATTTTTAAAAAGAGGCAACGAGATGTGGAATTACAGTCCCACGATCAACAGGATGATCAAGCTGCCCCCCTCTATGATGTCGCAGGGATGGATGGGGTCCGACTACACCAATGACGATATGATGAACGAAGCGTCTGTTATTATAGACTACCACCACAAACTGCTTGGGACAGAGACCATTGATGGATATACATGTTATAAAATAGAACTCAAACCGAAAGAAGAAGCTGCTGTGGTGTGGGGTAAAATAATGATGTGGATAAGCAAAGAGGATTATTATGAACTAAAGACACTATTTTATGACGAAGATGAAGATTTGATCAAGACACACCGCGCGTCCGAGATAAAATTTATGTATGACAGGAAAATACCTTCTAAATTTGAGATTATCCCAAAAGATGAAGAGAAACAAAAGACCGAGGTATATATAAAAGAGATCAAATTTGACATACAACTAAATGATGATTTCTTTTCTCAACAGAACATGAAAAAGATAAGATAAAATTAAAAAAATAAAAAACAAGATGAAGAATCTTATTATAGCATGGCGTAATCTTTGGAGAAACAAACGGCGCACATACATCACTATGGCGAGTATTTTCTTTGGCGTATTATTGTCCACCCTTATGTCGTCAATGCAGGAAGGCATGTATGCACAAATGATAGATAACGTTGTAAAGTTTTATACCGGGTACATCCAGATACAGCATCCTGACTACTGGAAAAAAAAGACGATAAACAACACCTTTACGCCTACCGAATCGATCAATAACGTGTTAGCAGACATAGACGACGTTACTTATTCTGTCCCCAGATTGGAGTCATACTCTCTTATCTCAACCGGCGACAATACCAAAGGCGGTGCGCTTATCGGGATTGACCCGGAGAAAGAGGACAGGCTTACCGACCTGAAAAAATGGGTGCACGAAGGAACCTATCTTGAGCCGGGAGATGATGGCATACTGCTTACATACAACCTGGCCAAAAATCTCGAAGCAGACATAGGAGATACG
>CAYSRH010000436.1:0-2180 GCA_964433245.1 uncultured Bacteroidales bacterium
GTCCTTCTCCGGCAATAGGTTTCATCAGCAGAGTGATACCGCTGTTTTTATGAAATACGGAAAAGTAACTTCAATAAATAATAACCAGTTCTATTCTGACCAACGGATGACAGCTATCGCTCTGGAAGATCACTTTACCAGTTTCTCCATAGAAAAAAACAAAATATATCTGAAGAACGGAGGAAGAGGTATTGCTGAAAGCGGCAGGGATGAAAATAACACGCTGATTAACAATTATATTTATTTACATACAATCCATGATGATATCGCGATCGAAATGTATTCAAGTTTCGGAATGACTCTTCAATCATTTCATAATACTGTGCATATTGCAGGAGACCAGACATCAAGCATATGTTACAACCATCCTTCAGGCTCATCGGTTAACTTACAGTCAAACAACAATTGCTATGTGAACACTGCCGGTGGTCTGGTTTTTTCCGGAAGTCACGTCTATGGCGATTATAATAATTTATATTCCAACGGACCCTACCTGGCAAAAAATAATGATTTCATTAACCTTGAAATCCTTCAACTGTCTATGAATTGGGAATTGAACTCCATATCGGCTAATCCCCATTTTCTTTCCGACACAACGTGGATACCTGCACACACAGCATTAAAAAGTGCCGGATACAATGTTGGTATTTCAGAAGATATTGAAGGGGATGGCAGAAATGAGCAAAACCCCGATATAGGTGCGGATGAATTTACTCTCCTCCCTCCTGTTCCATTGCATGGCAATTATATGATTGGCGGGGTAACACCCGATTATGAAACCCTGAATGACGCAGTGGATGCTCTTATTATTAATGGAATTGATGGAGCTGTGATGTTCACTGTTGCGGCCGACACACTCTATGAATTTGTCAGGATACCCGAAATTGACGGGGCTTCGGCCACCAACAGCATTACTTTTACATCGGGCGGAAGCGATACGGCTGTAATTCAATCAAACCATCGATACACGCTATATCTTGACGGAGCAGATTTCATTAGGTTTAACCAGCTGAAAATTCTTAATGAATACGCCTCGTCATCATATTATCCTTCAAATGTTATCCTGGAAAATGGGGCCACCAACAATCAGTTCACCAACAATTATTTCACCAGGGAAAATCTTTCCAATTCCCATATCATACATGTTGAAGAAAGTGTGGATACTAACAATATTATCGCATCGAACACTTTTGAAAATGGAAGATCCGGAATATATTTCCAGGGAAATGATGCTATACGGGAATCCGGAAACCAGATCGTTAATAACACATTTAATAATTTTAGCTTTCGCTGCATCCATATGAATCGTCAGAAACAGTTTCTCATAAGTGGAAACACAAAAAATGACGGTACAAATACCTCGGGTGGGATAGCGGTTACAGGTTCAAATAACGGACTTATCAGCAACAATATAATAAATGGACGAAGTCCTTATGCAACTGTTGGAATAAATGTTGGAGATTGTGATAGCGTGAAAATATATTTCAATACATTGAGAAATGAAAAAGGCACTCCTATAATACTGGATGGCAGCAATATAGATGTTAAAAATAACATCTTCGTCAATACTGGTTTTGGTTTTTCCATCGAATGCAATGACAGCACCGGTTTTGAATCAGATTACAATGTTCTATATTCCAATAGTTCATTAAACAAAATGAACTGGCTGGGAAGTAATATAGGAACCCTTGAGGCCTGGCAGGAATCGTCAGGTAATGATGCGCACTCGATGTTTTTTGAACCTGAATTTGTATCGGAGGATGATCTGCATAGCTTTGATCCCCGATTAAACGGCAAAGCCACGACCCTTGCCGAAGTCACCATCGATATTGATGGTGAAGCCAGGCATCCAGTCTATCCTGATATTGGAGCAGATGAAACGGATACCGGAACCCCCATGGGTGGTGAATACCGTATTGGCCCATCACGTGTATTTAAAAGCTTTACTGAAGCAATAGACAGCGTGACCCAGGTGGGTGTAAGGGATTCTGTCATATTTCTGGTGGATGATGGCAGCTATAATGAGCAAATTATGATTCCATACATTCCGCTTTCCTCACCTGAAAAGAGCATTGCCTTCCGGTCAACCTCAGGCAATGGTGAAGATGTCATTCTTGAATATGCTGCCGGCAACACCCATCATCATGTATTGAAACTGGACAGTGCACAGTATATCTCCC
>CAYSRH010000437.1:0-2173 GCA_964433245.1 uncultured Bacteroidales bacterium
AGATTTTCAGGATACCCTGGAGGGTCAAAATGTGAATAACCAAGTATCATTCTGTTTTGTGCAGGACTATAAGCCAGTGTGGTGTCCATAATGTGTACCAAAGACTGTAACCCTTGCCCTTCGATAAGAATTGAGGCAGGATCCCCGGTATCTGCCAGCATAACGATCCAAATAGAATCAGCTGAAGAAGCTTGTTGTGTTGAGACCCTTAGGTAGATTCCATTGGTTTCTATATGCACAGGAGCAGGGTTAAGCACCCAGGCTTTCAAATAAGCATTACCTTTTCCCTGAACAAGGAAAGAGGGAATTCCGTTATCTTCTTCAATGATAACAGACATTGAATCTTCCTGCTTCCAATGCCCAAGAAACAAATTAAACGACAAGACATGATTATTCTCCGATTTTATCTGATCCATAATAGAAAACAGCCCCTTGTTTTTACCTTCCGCCGGATACATAACAAGTGCGTGACGCTGAGTTTTTGACACGCCGAGGGATCTGTATTTTTTGAATCCATCTACGATCGCATACCCCCCCGACTCATGCATATTTGCCATCACAAGACGACCGGTACCACTTGCGTTATTATCACTTTTGTTGTCAATTTGCAGGGTGCTGTACACATCCCTACTTCTTTCTTTTTCGGGACCAGAAAAGAAAATCGTATTGTTGGCAGATAAGGTAATTTGTGTTGCTTCATTTTGATCCCAGGCTTTTTTATAAGATTTATTATCGCCAACCAGAGTAAACACGATATCATTAGAATCACGCCAATGATTTCTGAATACGGCGTAGCCATAAGTAGTATCCACCATACCTGCAGGCATATTTCCCTGGGGAGAAATCGCTTCTTTTTCAAGAGGATAATAAGCAAAAAGCCATAACATACCTGCCCTGGTATGATCAAAAAGTTGCGTGTCGGGTCTTCCGCTCAAAAATCCCTCCTGTTTATCATAAATATATTTATAATACTGCAACTCTTCATCCTGAACAGTATTGAAAAGTAAGTTTTTAAAACCTTCCGGATCAAATGCATTACTCCCAACGCCAAAATTACTTGCTTTAGTTAAATAAGGCGAGGGACCATTTTCATTAAAAAATGAAAAAGCACTGGTATAAGACACTATTTCCCAGAATCGATGTTGATTCAATTGATTCAGCAAAGTAGAATCCCCCCGATCTGCCATTGCATAAACAGCAGGAAACAAGAATGGAGCAGGATAACTGAGATAGCCGTTTCCTTCCTGGCAAAATCCTTTATCTCCATAAGCATTTTGTATATGCCTTAATAAAGCCATATTAAGGTATTCATAGCGTTCAGTTCTGTTCTGTTCTTCATCTGTCACCAGCATCATAATTAATTCTCCACTACGACATACTGATACCCAATTTGATCCCTTATCAAAAGTATTCAGATTCACGTGATTGTAAGAAGGCCAGGCATCCAGAGCCAAAATAATTTTGTCGCGAATATAGGTGCGTTGCGATTCATCCCATGCATCATAACACCAATTATAGGCAATGGCAAACCCCATTCCTACCATGGCTCTTGCCAATCCGTAACTACTTTCAGGTAAACGGCGATCCGGATCCGGATCTGCGTGTACATCATACAAAACCCGGTAAGCTATCTGAGCATATTTAATACTATCAGTTAACAAGTAGAGCATGGACGCTTCTCTGGCCAGGTAATTCCGGTAATAATTCCAGTTTCCGGACTCCCAGCTTCCTCCATAAATAGTCCAGTCAAGAGTATCTCCATCCGCAGCGTCTATACGATCCTTCATAATCAGATAGGCCTTCTGTAAAACAGAACCATCTTCCTGTATCTCTTGTTTTATTGATTGCAAACGATCATCATCTATCCACAACCTTTCAGTTTCAGCCTTCAATACAATAACTGAACAAAAAAAACATAAACAGAGGTAAAGTAATTTTTCTTTTCTTATCATAGTAGTAAATGATATAAATAAAAACTGTCAAATATAAATAAAATAACAGAACATAAATTTAAAACCATGGTATATTTTGAGTACTGATAAAAAAAGGGGCTGTCTAATTAGACAGCCCCTTTCAGACCATTGAAAAAATAATAAAATCTTATTTTACAATCAGTAGTGTCCGACTAAATTCCAACAGGTCACCGCTACGCGGTTATTTTACTTCATCTATT
>CAYSRH010000438.1:0-2171 GCA_964433245.1 uncultured Bacteroidales bacterium
ATACGATGAAAATTATGGGTCAAATATTTGCATATGAACACAGTTCATTTCGATGGCCCGGACTTATAACCGGACTCTTTAGTAGGTAATTATTTTATTATTTTAACGGGGCGAGAAATCTCCCGGAGAGAAGCAGAAAGTGTCGGATGATAACAATGGCTGCAGGTGAATCGGTGAATTGGGTGATTAAGGACGTGCTTTTTGTGGACGGGCTGCTTTCGGCTTGCTTTATTAGCGTCGCACGCCGTGCGGTCGCTACGAGGATACGGGCTGCTAGCTTGTGCCACTGTTGTTTAAAATTTCTTTTGCTTGTTTTTTCTCACCCCGCCATCTTACGATGGCACCCCTCTCCTAAAATAGGAGAGGGGGTATGTACTTCAATAGACTATAATGACCTATATCTCGAATAACTCGCTGTATTGCTCCTTGAAGTTTGATTTCTCAATATACTCGCGGGCGAGGGCATGGGCGCCATTGCACAATTGGTCATACTCTTCCTGCTCCATTTTGTAGCATTTGCGCAGATAACCTCACCCCTGGCAGCAAGCTGCCTGCCCCTCTCCTTGAAAATAAGGAGAGGGGATAAGTGCCTCAATAGACTATTTATTCCTATATCTCAAATAACTCCCTGTATTGTTCCTTGAAGTTGGATTTCTCGATGTACTCCCGGGCCAGGGCGTGGGCGCCATTGCACAATTGGTCGTATTCGTGCTGTTCCATTTGGTAGCACTTACGCAGGATATCCTGCCAGCGCTGGGGTTGGTGGAGGGGCAGATCCCAGCCGGCGTTTTTTGTCTCCTTCGCTGAAGCTTCGGAGGCCAGGTGTGAAAGATTGCGCCAGGGGGTTCGATCGGAGATGATCACCGGGCGCCAGGAGTTTAATGCCTGGTAGATGGCGTGACCGAAGTTTTCGCCCAGTGTAGGGAGAATAAAGAAATGATACTCGGAGATGGTTTCGTGAAAAGCGAAGGGATTGATGGGGCCTTTGTATTCAATAGAAATATTGGATGGGGCTTCTTTGATCAGTTTCTGGCATTTTTGCCAATACTCCTGATCTTTTATGGGGCCATAGATGTGATAGGTGATGTTAAGATTAAGTTTAGATAAGATCTGGATAAGCTGGTGCAGGTTCTTTTTGATGGTGATCAACGAGATGGTGGCCAACTTTAACTCGCCGGATTTTTTCTCTCCATTCATCCTGAGGTACTTTCCGCTATCCGGAATATTAGGGGCCAGGGTGATGCGTGTTTTGCGGCCGAAGGTACAACGGATGTCTTCTACTTCCTGCTGATCGGTGGCATGCCAGTGTACTTGCTTGTGTAAACCAATAAATTTGAATAAAAACAAAAAGAGCCTTTTTTTGAAAGGCTTGATGGCCAAAGCTCCTTTTTGTAACATGCCTCTGGGAGCTACCACCATTTTAGGAGAATCCTTACTGAATTTATAAAGTAAGAGCGGGATAATATTGTAGTGCAAAGAAAAGATGCCATTGATATAAACCAGATCTGATTTTTGTTTTTTGATTTGTCGTCTTACCCTGCTTGAGCTATTGGCATAGTATACTTTGGTAGTATTATTAAATGACTGCCACTGGTTATAAGCAGGTACATCCAGTTTTTCAGCAGGATTGAGGTCATGATTGGAAGTGAGTATTTTAAACTTAATTGCGTCTTCAAAATAATTGACCAGGTGCAAACAGGATTGTACCGGTCCTCCGGCTTTGAAAGCGGGGTAGAACCAGTCGATTAAGATGAGGATTTTTTGCATGATGTAAAGGTAGTGGTGGAAGCTGGAAGGAGAATTTGTTTATGTGTTTGTTTCTGGTTACTTGTTTATTGCGGTGCTTTGACTGATTATGGACTAGAGATGGCTATTGATTACGAAGTTTTGTGAATACGGATGCATGGCCCGGACATCAGGAATCTCACAGTCTTTTGGAACAAGATTGGGTTTAGATTCCGGGTATTTTTGGGTTTATTCTTTTAGGTGAAAATTCCGGAAAGACGATGGGTGTTTAACTCGTTTCAATAAAATTTCAGCGCTGCCATATTTTTAATTTCTTCGTGCTGCATGAACAACGGCCAAAGTGAAAAGCTTAATTAGTTCATAAGCGGCTATATTGGAGATCGGAAGAGCGTCGTGTAGGGAAAGAGTGTAGATCTCGGTGGTCG
>CAYSRH010000439.1:0-2167 GCA_964433245.1 uncultured Bacteroidales bacterium
GCTGTGATAAAGGAAGAATACAATCAAAAACCGAAGCTTTATAAAGAAAAAATGCCTTCCCTGTTCGAGTTAGGGAAACGATATAAAGCATTGTTAGATTTGGGACAAAAAACCGGTGTGATGCCGCAACTTGAGTTTTGGGGCGCATCTGAAACCTTATTTCATATTGGTCAGGCACTCATAATTGCCGCAATTGCAAACGACCCCGATGCCCGTATGCTACCCGATGTTTATCATATGTTCAAAGGCAGTTCGGGTTACGATTCGCTAAAGATGTTAAATGGAAATTTCATTGAATTATTTAATCCTGAGTATTGGAAACAGGATCAGTTGAAAGTAGCGAAAACGGGATTGATAAAGATGAAGGGGTTGGTAAATAAATGAAAAGTTTATTTCGTTTCAAGCCCTTAGTATCAAAAAAATAACTTCAGCTTAACCGTCATCTCAAGCGTGACAAGACACTACATCAATTAATTAAAATAAATCATCCATGGTTTCACTATTTTCAACAAGCTCCAGCGAATATTGGTTTTCCTTTACCCCAAATGTTGTTATTCAATATTAAACCGTTCTTTCCATTCCTTTATCAACTCATCAACATTGTCAGGGATGAATGATTGAGTAAGTTCATCCGAATCGCCATATTTTTCGCGCAGGGCATCAAGTTGTTTATGCAGGTTTTCTTTTACCGCTTTGTATGCCGGGTCGTTATAGACATTGTTCATTTCTTTCGGGTCATTTTTAAGGTCATATAGTTCCCATTCGTCAATATCGAAGTAGAAATGTATGAGTTTATAGCGGCCGGTAGTAATGCCGTAATGCCTTTTTACCATGTGCCAGTCGGGATAAGCATAATAGTGATAGTAGTGCGCTTTACGCCAGTCTTCGGGTGTATTGCCTTTAAGCAGTGGAAGCAAACTGGCTCCCTGCATTTCTTTGGGTTGAGGAATACCTGCAATATCCAGGAATGTTTGCGCAAAATCTAAGTTTGAAACAATATCATTGTTTACAGACCCCGGTTTTATCAATCCGGGATAAGAAACGAGCAGTGGCGTGCGGTATGATATCTCATACATAAAGCGTTTATCAAACCAGCCGTGCTCGCCAAGGTAGAAGCCCTGGTCTGATGTGTACACGACAAGGGTGTTCTCATCCATATTGTTTGCCTTCAGGAAGTCGAGCACCCTGCCCACACTTTCGTCAACCGACAGGATGGTGCCGAGGTAATCCTGCAGGTATCGCTGATACTTCCATTTAACGAGTTCTTTGCCTTTGAGGTTGGCTTCTTCAAGATTTTCTTTGACCCTGTTATAGTATGCATCCCATATTTGTTGCTGCTCTTCATTAAGCCTGCAATAGGTGTGTTCATAAGTGTATGGGTGTTGTGTTGTATCGCCCCACATCTTAAGGTCTGCATCTAAGCGCATCGTCTCATCTATTGACATATCCTGTTCTCGTGCTGCTGTTCCTCTGCCGCTATGGTCGTCAAAAAGGGTTTCGGGTACAGGAAATTTTACACTGTCGTAATAATCAAGATGCCTGAGTGCCGGCTCCCATTCGCGATGGGGCGCTTTATGCTGCATCATCAGCATAAATGGTTTGTTCTGTTGTTTTTGTGATTGCAGCCATTCAATCGTTTTATCAGTAACAATATCAGTAACATAGCCATCTTCCTGGTAAGTGCCTTCGGAGTTTATAAAGTCGGGGTTGTAATAATGTCCCTGTCCGGGGAGGATATCCCAGTAATTGAAGCCGGTAGGTTCTGATCCAAGGTGCCATTTGCCAATGAGGGCAGTCTGGTATCCTGCTTGCTGTAATAGTTTTGGAAAGGTTTGCTGTGAACCGTCAAAGTCTTTCATCTCGTTGGAGTAGAATCCATTAAGGTGGCCATATTTACCGGTAAGTATTGTAGCCCTTGATGGCCCGCAAATAGAATTTGTAACGAGGCAGCGGTCGAAACGCATTCCCGCTTCTGCCAGACGGTCAATGTTAGGCGTTGGCGCAACATCACTAAACCTTTCATCATAAGCACTCACAGCCTGCCAGGCATGGTCGTCGGTCATTATGAATATAATGTTTGGCAGTTCTTTTTCTTTTTTTATCCTTTTGCATAAGGAAACTTTTTAGTATATTTGTACTTATTTAAAAGGAAAGTAATAAGCTTATG
>CAYSRH010000440.1:0-2162 GCA_964433245.1 uncultured Bacteroidales bacterium
CAACTGATATAAATTGTAAACTACTATTACACAAAAATGAAAGATGCCCTTTTTTGTCTTTAAAAATTCGAATCTCTGTACTGCTTTTTTCTACTGAATAGACACGAAAGCCTTGATTCATTAAATCATTCAGGAATACTGCATATTGTTTTCGAAAAAAACGCATTTTTTTTAGGTGTAAATACGTTTTTGTTTAATTTTACGTTTTTGCTACATTCTATTCATTAAAAACCTGAAAATTTATAAAGACAAAATGCGATCAATTTTAATTTTTTGTATTACCATTATATTCATATCATCAACTTCGGGATACACACAGAGAAGAAAAAACACCTACAAGGCTGACAAAGCCTTTGAAAGCGGTGAATATTTTGAAGCAGCAGAGCGATATCAAAAAAAATACAGTAAAACCCGTAACAGGACACAAAAGGGTGAAATTGCCTTTAAGATAGGGGAATGTTACAGAAAACTCAATGAACCCCGTCAGATGAAGCGTTACTATCGTTCTGCCATCAGGCGCAAATACAAAGACCCTGTTGCTGTTTTGTATTATGCCGATGCCCTGAAGATGAACGAAGATTATGAAAAAGCGGTTGAGCAGTACCAGGAATATCAAAAACTTGTCCCGGATGATCCCAGGGGACAAAGAGGTCTGATGGCTTGTGAACTTGTACAGGAATGGATGAATGCGCCAACAAGGCATGTTGTCAAACCAATGGATGATTTTAATTCACGGGCAAATGACTTTACACCTGCCTTTCTTGAAGAAAAAGAGATTGTATTTGCATCCATGCGGGAAGGAGCAACAGGAACAAAAACAAACAGCATTACAGGCCAGGCTTGGTCTGACATTTTTGTGGTAAAGATGGATAACAAGGGAGACTGGAGCACACCGGTGCCTGTCCCGGGAAAGGTGAATACCATGTACAGCGAAACATGTCCCTCTGTTACCAATGGCGGAAGAACAATGTATTTTACCAGTTGCAGATATGTGAAAAATGCAGCCGCTGGTTGCCGGATATATTTTTCTGAGAAACAGGGAGCGGAATGGAGCGAACCGGGAGAAGTAAAAATTGTTGAAGACAGTAGTCTGACAGTAGCAGACCCTGCCATTTCTGTTGACGAAAACACCCTCATCTTTACCAGCTCAAAGGAAGGAACCTATGGCGGTTTTGATCTTTGGATGATAAAAAGAAATGCCAGGGGAAGATGGGGCGAACCTCAAAATCTTGGACCGGAAATTAACACACAAGGGAATGAGCGATTTCCTTTTCTTCATGCAGATGGCACCCTGTACTTTTCTTCTGACGGTCATGTTACCATTGGAGGCCTTGATATTTTTAAAGCGATGAAAGATGATGAGGGCAGGTGGACAGTTGAAAACATGAAAGTGCCGATAAATTCTCCTGATGACGATTTCGGAATTGTTTTCTGGAAAGGAGAAGAGAAAGGCTATTTTTCTACCACCCGCAAAGGAGGGGATGGAGAGGATGATATTTGGTCTTTTGAACTTCCGCCACTAGAATTCGCCCTTGAAGGTAAAGTTGAAGGGGCACAAAGCGGAGAACCATTGCAAGGTGTTAAAATACGAATGCTTGCCAGTAGCGGTAAAGCTTTTGATACAGAAACAGGAGAGGACGGGATTTTTAAGTTTGACTTAAATCCCAAAACCGATTATATGGTTGTGGCTGAAAAAAAGAACTATCTGAAAGGTAAAGGACGGGAAACAACCAAAGGACTAGAGGAAGACAAAACACTCAAAATGCTTATTTTTATGGACCCCATTGATAAACCGATTGAGCTTCCGAATATCGAATATGACCTCAACAGCGCCGAACTCAGGGTAGAATCACAGGTAGCGCTTGATCAGCTCGTAGAAACCCTCAATGACAACCCAATTACGATTGAATTACGTGCTCATACGGACTATCGTGCCTCTGATGAATACAATGACAAACTTTCACAGGACAGGGCTCAATCAGTTATGGATTATCTTATTTCCAAGAATGTAGATTCCACAAGGCTCCAGGCTAAAGGATACGGTGAAAAACGACCAAAAACAATTTCGCCTAAACTCGCTGAACAATACGAATTCCTGAATGAAGGCGATGTCCTGACCGAAGAATTTATCAAAAATCTTGAATCAGAAGAGCAACAGGAAG
>CAYSRH010000441.1:0-2155 GCA_964433245.1 uncultured Bacteroidales bacterium
TTTTGTAGCTCTTTCCAAATATGGGACTGCTTTAATTTCTTCGCCGGGCAAGAACATATAACACATGCCGATACGGAAATTTACATCTGCATTTGTGGAGTCTTTTTCATATAATAATTCATAATTATATAAAGCTTCGGCATACTCTTTCTCATCAAAGAAAAAAATTGCTGTATTAAATATTTCTCTCCATGTCCTTGCTTCTGCAGATAAACTGGTTACAGTTAAAAATAAAATGAGTTGTATAGCACAAAATATCCTCATAATCAGATCATTGTTGTGTTTTTTAGGACTCTTTCAGGACAATTACAAGATGTCTGTTATAAAATTATAATATAATATATTTATCAAAAGTAAATAAAATATACGATTATTAGCAAGTAAAAAATAAAATAATATCAGCTTGTTACATTGGTACTCATCAAATAAGATTTAATAAAAGGATTTAAATTTCCATCCATTACATCATTTACATTCGAAGATTCTTCGCCTGTACGCACATCTTTAACCAATTTGTACGGATGCATGACATAGTTTCGTATTTGTGAACCCCACTCAATCTTTTTTTTACTTCCCTCAATTTCTGTTTGTATTTTCATGCGATTGCGAAGAGCAATTTCATATAAGTGAGACCGAAGTATTCGCATTGCGTTTTCCCTATTTTGTGATTGACTCCTTGACTCCGTATTTTCAACCACCAATCCGGAGGGGAAATGCCTGACTCTCACACCTGTTTCTACTTTATTTACATTCTGTCCACCAGCCCCGCCGGACCGAAATGTGTCCCATTCCAAGTCAGCCGGATTGATATCAATTGTAATATTATCATCCACCACAGGGGAAACAAAAACAGAAGCAAAAGATGTATGCCTTTTGTTATTGGCATCAAAAGGTGAAAGACGTACCAATCGGTGAATCCCGCTTTCACCCCTTAAATAACCATAAGCAAAATCACCTGCGAATTCCATTGTAGCAGATTTAATGCCGGCATCTTCGCCCTCTAAAATACTGGCGATTTTAACTTTATACCCATTTCGTTCTCCCCAGCGGTTATACATTCGCAGTAACATTTCTGCCCAATCCTGACTCTCTGTACCACCGGCACCTGAGTTGATTTTTAGTATTGCACCAAGTTGGTCTTCTTCCTGATCAAGCATATTCTTTAACTCCAAATCTTCAATTATATGAAGAACCGCCTGATATTGATCAGAAACTTCTTCGGGAGTTGCTTCTCCGGTTTCCAAAAATTCATAAAGAACGATGAGGTCATCAACGGATTTTTCAACTTTTTTATAGCCTTCTGTCCAGTTTTTTATTGCAGCTATTTCACGTAGTTTTTCTTCTGCTTCTTTGGAATTGTCCCAAAAGTCAGGAGCCCTGGTCTTTTCTTCTTTTTCCTCAATTTCGTAAGTTCGCTTTTCAATGTCAAAGATACCTCCTCAACGCATCCTTGCGCTTTATAATATCTTGCAGTTGTTCCTTGGTGATCATTGGCTTTATCCTTATATTAGTTTACATAAACAATATTTAATCCTTTTACAGTTGTAAATATAAAGATAATATCTGTTGATTCCTATCATTGTTTTTGCCCCCATTTTTCCGGATTATTTAAAATGTATTGTCTGATACGTTGTAACGATTGTTGATCCCTAATGATATGATCATGGAACCGTGATTGCCATGCTTATGGAAATTCTTTCAGCATAGGTAAAAATAAATCCGGTTCGTAGCCCCTGGATGCTGCAAAACGATATAATTTTGCTTTTTTTTCAGTCTCACCATCTCTGAGTTGCCCGGTTTTCTTTTGTAATTCATGTGCCATCATGGTCCGGTAGTCCTCTTCAGAAAAATCCGAGAGAGCCTCTTCAATCATGGCAGAAGCGATGCCTTTATGTTGCAGGTGGTAGCGGATTTTAATTTTTCCCCACTTGTTCTGATTGATCTTTCCTCTGACATATTGCTTAGCAAAACGCCCATCATCAAGAAATCCTTCATCCAGCAAAGACCGAACAACACGATCCTGGTCTTCCTGAGACAGATCTTCTTTCAACAAACGCTTTCTGACATCATCCGTACATCTTTCCTGACAAGCACAATATCCTTGCATAGAAGCCAACACTTGTGCCCGTAGTTTATCTGATTTTTCTCCCATACA
>CAYSRH010000442.1:0-2148 GCA_964433245.1 uncultured Bacteroidales bacterium
ATACCTTCAGAGAAACTGGCAATATATGCCGAAAAAATTGGTAGTGATTGTCCCTTCTTTATTCAAAACCAGCCATCCATAGCAACAGGAAGAGGAACAAAACTTCAGCTTTTATCTGCCCTACTTCCTCTTTGTCATATGGTTGTTGTACATCCTGGCATCCATGTATCCACGAAAGAAGCCTATGATGGTATCGCCCCATCAAAACCAAAGCATTCGATTTCTGAAATATTATCTTTTTCTCCTTCAGAATGGAAAGAAGAATTAGTTAACGATTTTGAACACTCCGTATTTATAAAACATCCCGGGATCAAAAAATTAAAAGAAGATATGTATCATGCTGGTGCTTTCTATGCATCTATGTCCGGAAGTGGTTCATCCGTATTCGGGCTATTCTCTTCTCCACCAAAACTGAATGCTGTATTGAAAAAACATCTTATCTGGCAGGGGGATTCTTCCTTTACTCTAAAGCAGGGTGTTGGTACAAGATCGTTCTAATTTGCAAATTGATTTAGAGAAAATCACTTGGCTGCTTTTTTATAGAGATAAAATCCCACAAACGCATACAGCATATTGGGTATCCATGCAGCTATAGCCGGGGGGATAGATCCTCCGATGGCAAATTGAGATGAAAATTGCATGAAAAGAATATAGGAAAATGCAAGCAACAATCCTGCTCCAATATGCATGCCTATTCCTCCGCGTATTTTTTTTGAAGATATACAAACACCTATCAATGCGAGAATAAAGGTAGAAAAAGGGATGGCAAATCGCTTATGCTTTTCAATAAGGATATATGTGATACTTTCCGCACCCTGCATTTTTCTTTCTTCAATAAATTCATTAAGTTCCGGTAATGTCATAGTTTCAATGACATTTGCCCTTACTCTAAAATCAGAAGGATCCATGTTTAGTGTTGTATCAACTCTATGTCCTTTGATCAATTCTTCACTACCATCAACAAAGTTTCTGATGTAATAATTATGGATTACCCACTTTCCCATTGTACTATCCCAACGGATATAATCAGACATTAATTTGGACTTCAGCTTTCCTTCGTCGAATTTTTCCATACTAAAACGACGCCCTATATCAGTCATAGTACTATAACTCTCCATATAGATGTACACGCCCGGATTTATTTGTTTATGAATATCTCTTGCATTATAATGTACCGGATTATCATAATAGTAATACTCTTCAAAAACAAATCTTTTTTCAGTAGCACCCGGAATCACATAATTGGTGAGATAAAATGTCAGCAAAACAATCACAAGAGAAGAAAGAAAATATGGCCATAAAAAGCGTCTAAAGCTAACCCCGCTACTTAGAATAGCAATAATCTCAGTATCATAAGCCATTTTACTTGTAAAAAAAATAACTGAAATAAACACGAAAAGATTACTAAAAAGAACAATAAAATAAGGGATAAAATTCAGATAATAATCAAAAACGATTGCCGAAAAAGGTGCTTGATTACGATGAAAATCATCAACTTTTTCCGAAAAATCAAAAATTACGGCAATACTAATGATCAAGACGATCGAAAAAAAGAACGTACCCAAAAATTTCTGAATAATGTAGCGGTCAATCTTTTTGATCATAGTCTTGTTGATACCTTTTTAATCATAATTTTTTTCCATGCCGAAAAGGATCCCTCAAGAATATTCCGACGGGCTTCAGCAACTAACCAAAGATAGAAACTTAAATTATGAATTGTTGCTATTTGTGCACCTAAAATTTCTTTTGCAATAATCAAATGTCGCAGATATGCTTTTGAATAACAGGTATCTACGAAACAAGTTCCTGTCTCATCAAGAGGAGAAAAATCATTCTTCCATTTGACATTTCTTATGTTAATAATCCCTTCTTTTGTAAAAAGCATTCCATTTCTTGCATTCCGTGTTGGCATAACACAGTCAAACATATCAACTCCAAGCGCAATACATTCAAGCATGTTTTCCGGTGTTCCTACTCCCATCAGATAACGTGGTTTATCTTTCGGTAGTATTGCATTTACGGTTTCTGTCATGGCATACATTTCTTCTGCAGGTTCTCCGACAGAAAGCCCGCCTATGGCATTTCCCTGACAATCCAATGACGCAACAAATTCAGCCGATGTTTTCCTGAGATCCTTAAAAACAGATC
>CAYSRH010000443.1:0-2133 GCA_964433245.1 uncultured Bacteroidales bacterium
TGGGACAAAAAGTTAATCCAATATCAAACAGATTAGGTATTATCAAAGGTTGGGATTCAAATTGGTATGGGGAAAAAAACTATACGGATAAAATTCTGGAAGATTATAAAATACGGGAGTACCTGTATGCTCGTTTGTCCAAAGCCAGTGTCTCTAAAATTATTATTGAACGCACATTAAAGTTGATAACGATTACTGTTAACACAGCACGCCCCGGAATCATAATAGGGAAAGGCGGACAAGAAGTGGATAAGCTGAAGGAGGAACTTAAGAAATTGACAAAAAAAGAAGTGCAGATTAATATTTTTGAGGTCAAACGACCGGAGTTGGATGCCAAAATTGTTGCAGATAATGTAGCGAGACAAATAGAGGGCGGGATATCTTACAAAAGAGCTGTGAAGATGACGATCACCTCTACAATGAGAATGGGAGCAGAAGGAATAAAAATTATGGTGAGTGGTCGTCTTGGAGGAGCTGAAATGGCAAGAACAGAAACTTACAAAGAAGGAAGAATACCATTGCATACATTCCGTGCAGATATAGATTACTGTTTGTCTGAAGCAACAACAAAAACAGGATTGGTCGGGGTGAAAGTCTGGATATGCAAAGGAGAAATATATGGTAAAAGAGATTTATCACCTAATCTTGAAGCCAAAAGTAAGACAGATAGAAAAGTAGCAGGTGGAGGAGGATTCTCAAAAAGGAAAAGAAAATAATTAATATATACACTTTAGAACAATGTTACAACCTAAGAAGACAAAGTTCAGGAGATGCCAGAAAGGTCGAATAAAAGGAAATACAAAAAGAGGAGCAGAACTTGCTTTTGGATCTTTTGGAATTAAATCTCTTCAGACTGCCTGGATAACAGGACGACAGATAGAAGCAATGCGACAGGCAACAACACGTTTTATGAAACGAGAAGGACAGGTATGGATACGAATTTTCCCGGATAAACCAATAACAAAGAAACCGGCAGAAGTTCGTATGGGAAAAGGAAAAGGTGCTCCTGAAGGTTTTGTCGCACCCGTCGCTCCCGGACGTATAATTATCGAAGTTGACGGAGTTCCACCCAACATAGCAAAGGAAGCTTTGCGATTGGGAGCACAAAAATTACCTGTTACTACAAAAACAGTTATGAGGCGAGATTATTTAATATCAGAAGCCTAAAAACAGAACAAATATAAAGAGCGAGTATATTATGAAAAGTTCAGAAGTAAAAGAATTGTCAACAAAAGAACTTGAAGAAAAATTGGAAGTTCAACAGTTAAACTACGATAAGATGAGGCTTAATCATGCTGTATCTCCATTGGAAAATCCGATGAAAATCAAATATGCAAGAAAAGTAATCGCCCGTCTGAAAACAGAATTGAGAAGCAGACATTTAAATGAACTTAAGAAATAATTTATAAACACATGGAACAGACTAGAAATATAAGAAAAGAAAGAGTCGGTGTGGTGGTGAGCAATAAAATGGAAAAATCTGCTGTTGTTGCTGTGAAAAGAAGGGAAAAGCATCCGATATATGGTAAGTTTGTAAATAAAACTTCCAAATTAATGATCCATGATTCAAAAAACGAATTAAATATTGGAGATACTGTGCGTGTCATGGAAACAAGACCGCTGAGTAAAAATAAGAATTGGCGTTTAGTGGAAATCATTGAAAAAGTAAAATAATGATACAGCAAGAATCAAAGTTAGTTGTAGCAGATAATAGCGGTGCCCAGGAAGTACAATGTATTAAAGTGCTGGGAGGTACCGGAGCGAGGTATGCAAGTGTTGGGGATACGATCGTAGTTACTGTTAAAAATGCAATGCCCAATGGAAACATAAAAAAAGGAGTGGTCTCTAAAGCTGTTGTTGTGAGAACAAAAAAGGAAATTAGAAGACCTGACGGATCTTATATACGATTTGATGAAAACGCTTGTGTTCTTTTGCATCCAACAGGAGAGATCAGAGGTACCCGTATCTTTGGTCCCATAGCAAGAGAACTAAGAGACCAATATATGAAAGTAGTTTCATTGGCACCTGAAGTGCTTTAAAAAATAAAAATAAAAGATTGATGCAACGAAAAATTCACATAAAAAAAGGAGATACTGTACAGGTAATTACCGGTGAGTATAAGGGACAGAAAGG
>CAYSRH010000444.1:0-2133 GCA_964433245.1 uncultured Bacteroidales bacterium
GGTTATAAAATTATTATATTTATCCGCAAAGAGAATCTGAAATCTCATGTTAAAAAGGATTCGAAATAATGACAATGGGTTAAAAAGGAAGGATAAACCCAACGGTAAACCTCATAAGAAACCCGGGCCAAAACGGGAATTCTCCGAGGAACAAATACACATGATTGAATGTTTTGCTAAGTTGGGAGCCACAAACAATGATTTTGCTGATTTTTTTGGAGTAGCCGTTCAGACAATTGATTTGTGGGCAAGGACAAGACCAGCATTTTATAATGCCAAGTTGAGGGGAGGAATCCAGTTTGATGCAAAGATAGCAGCAGCAGCCGCCCGCAGAGCAATGGGATATGATTATACCAAAGTAGAGGAAAAAACAGATTCACGAGGCAAAGTAACCCGTACAGTATCAACGATGCATGTTCCACCTGACACTGGAGCATTTGTGTTTTGGCTTGCTAATAGACAACCCGATAAGTGGCAAAACATTAATAGGATGAAACATGAGCATAGTGGAAATATCAATCATGATCACCGCAAAATAGAAGAAATAGACATTACCCAACTGAGTGAAAGAGCTCAGGAATTTTTGTTTGAAGCTGGTATGAAACAACTTGGAGATGGAACAAGCGATAATTGATGAACTCAATAGTAAGCAATATGAAATTCTCCGTAAAATGGGATGAATGTTATTATGTAGCCCGTTGTTTGAACGTTCCTGTATATGGGATTGGATCAACTCAACAGGCCGCTATTGATAATATGCAATGGGAATTGAAAAAATTATATGATGAACTTAATTCATCCGGCAGAAAACATATTTCAAATAAGTACAGGACTACACTAAACGAGATGGTGGGATGATGACTCAAACAGCGACAAAACAAAAAATCACACCCCAACATGATATTGTTCAAAAGGCAGTACAGAATCCTTTGTCTTCAATGCGGTCGCTGGTTAAAAACAATCTATATTACTTCCTACAATATTTTTGGCAAGACTATACCACAAAAGAATTCAAACCCAACTGGCATATACAGATTATATGTAAAGAACTCGAACATCTTGCCCGTAGAGTAGCAGCTCAAGAACCCAAAGAATATGATATCTTGTTGATAAATGTTCCCCCAGGCACTACCAAAACAGCCACTATCAGTGTTATGTTTCCTCTTTGGTGCTGGGTGAATTGGCATTGGATGAGGTTCATTACAGGGTCATATACATCTCCGCTGGCATTGGAGTCGGCTGAGTATAGCAGGGACATAATTAGATCAGATCGTTTCAAGCATATGTTCCCTGAGCTGGATATCAAAGAGGACAAGGACAACAAGTCCAACTATAAAGTAATAAAAAAGGAATTTCATAAAATACACAAGGCCCCCAGAATTCACCCAGGAGGGAACCGTCTTTCAACTTCAATTGGGGGATCAGTTACGGGATTCCACGGTGACATAAATATAATGGATGACCCTTTGGATCCTGAGCGCAGTCATTCAGATGTAGAATTGAAAAAAGCCAACCGGTACATGGACAGTACCTTCCCCTACCGCGTCACAGAGCAGTCAATATCACCCACCGTACTCGTTATGCAAAGACTACACCAAGCCGATCCTACTGGCCATTTACTTGAAAATGAATCCCTGAAAATACGTCACATATGTTTGCCCGGAGAGATAACAAATTTTGAAGACAAGGTTAAACCCCAGGAATACGTTAAGTACTACAAAGATCATCTGCTGGATCCTGTCCGTTTGGGATGGGATTCATTGAAGAAATTGGAATCCCGAGGACAACATTACTATTCAGGACAGGTAGGCCAGAATCCCGTACCCCCAGGAGGGGCGATGTTCAAAGTTGATCACTTTCAAATAATTGAGCGCATAAACAATAGAGAAGCAAACGTTGTTCAATCTGTCAGGTATTGGGATAAGGCAGGGAGCGAAGGCACTGGGGCTTATACGGTAGGAGTGAGGATAACAGAACTACAGAACGGAAAATATGTGGTGGAAGATGTAAAGCGAGGACAGTGGTCAAGTGAGACAAGAGAAGACATCATAAAACAGACTGCTGAGGCAGATGGTAAAGATGTGGTGGTTGGAGTAGAACAGGAACCAGGATCAGGGGGAAAAGACAGTGCAG
>CAYSRH010000445.1:0-2130 GCA_964433245.1 uncultured Bacteroidales bacterium
CCCCAGATAATCGAAATGATGAAGGATTATTCAGATTTAAATTACCAATGGTTGGGAAACAGGAAAATTGGCCTCTACCCTTCTTCGACAACCTAATTTAGTACCTTATCTTTAATATTCGTGTATTTTTTGGCATAATATTCAATAGCAATATGCCGGAACCATTACCAACTCTTTAACTTTCTGCGCCATAATGATTGTTTCTTTTCCGATTTTAGTGAGGTAATATTTGTATGAACCGGCAGCCTTTTTTATCAGCCCGTGTACTCTTAGTCGTTTGATCAACCTGCTTATTTTCCCACCATTAAACCCAAGCAGTTTTTGCATGTTTTTATTCCTGAACCCATTAATATTAAACTCACCCCGTACAATGGCCATTAAAAGAGTTAAATCATCGACATTAAAGAAGTTAAAACCCTTGTAATTACGGTTATTCTCACTTTTCGATGATGTAACTTTCTCAAGTCTCTTTCTGCCAACTTCTTTATTGTCGAAAGCTGAGATAAACTCCAAATACCTTCTGTTCGAAGCTTTCAGGTTGTCTGCCAGGAAAGAAAGGCTGTATATGTTTTTCTTTAGTGGGGCCATTTGGTGCGACGTTGTCCCGTCACGGTGTACTACCTCCCGGAAGTGTTTAAAAAAGCTTATATCGTTTGCTGTTGTTTCTATTCGCAATATTTTACTGAACTTGTCGTACATTTTTATCGAGACTTTGCCCATTGTATGTTTTATGCGGCTTCCTTCAATGCGTACATTGTAATTGTTGCCAACTTCGCCTTGATATCTGGGGTCAAGTTTTTGACCCAAAAAAGTGGCAATGTTCTCAGGTTTGACTGTATGTATGGCTGTAGCAACAAGTTCATTGTAGATTTGCTGCAAGCTCTCCTGTTTTTTAAATACAATATCGGTGGCATACTCAGCTTGCATCACACTCCAGTGGTATCGCAGGTTAAATTTTTTATACACCGGACAAAACTGCCATGCAAACTCATCTAATTTGCGGTGAAGTTTTCCGATACTAATCTTATCGGATAATTCCTGGGCTTTTGCGGTATCTTCAATGCTGTCAAAAGCGTTGTCTATCATAGAATATTTAATTCCTGCCTGTTTTAATTCCGAAGCAAGTAAATTATGCCCGTTGATATAAACCTGCAAACGGAAAGGGCACCAGGTAGGTACGCGCACATAGCCCAGGCCAACTTGCTCGTCAATGAAATAAAAGTAATAATGCAAACATTTGCTGGTGTCGGGTTTTAAAAACGTTTTGCCTGTTTTTTTGTCGTGCCATGGTTTATAGGTATTGCATGTCTCCATCACAGAAAGAATATGAACAATACCGGGATGGGCGCCCCGCTTAGCGATTTTATCCGAAATGATGGATTCTTTTCTGACACCGGCTTTGCGGATAAACTCAATCTCAATGCCTTGTTCTTTAGCTATTTGTTCTGCATTGGCACGAATTGTTTTTTTAAATGGTTCAGCAAATTTTGGGTAGTCAAATATCCTGATCCCATTTTGGTACATGTATTTTGTCATCCCCTGGCTGTATGATATCTCCGGTATTGTCCCACTTAGTATTAACCTGTCGTAACATGAAAGCACACAGGATATCTCCGTTTTGTATCGCTCTGTTAATAATTCCATTCAGTAAAATTACAAATTTTCCTGTTTGGTTCTGGCTTGTCCAGGTTAGGGAAAAACCTCTGCAATGCCGGTAAGCAACCCACGTCCCATATCACTGCTCACAGCCAGTGGCTGACCATATTGTTTTTTGATTTGCTGAAGAAACCCAACAAGCTGATCTTTGCTTTCACCGGGAACTTTTACGTTGGCCAGCACAAAGTTGCTGACCTCGTCAATTGCACTGACCAAATGGGGGCTGTCCCCATCGCAGGTTCCGTCAACATGCAGGATATAGCCCCCTTTTTCAATGATGTGCCTCTTCAGCAGTGATGCGGATTGTTGGTGGAGTATTGACAGGTAAATGATAAATCTTTGGGACAGGTAAACCACCTGGGAAGATGAGATATGGACGTTGCGTTTTTTTAATTTTAAAACCGTTTCTTTAATTGTGTGGTGCTCACATAATATCAACCGGCCTGTTAGCGCCATTACATCGTATCCCACGTT
>CAYSRH010000446.1:0-2119 GCA_964433245.1 uncultured Bacteroidales bacterium
GATCGTTTCACGTGACTGGAGTTCAGACGTGTGCTCTTCCGATCTCTTCCGATCTGCTCCATTATTTAACATGTGTGTTGCAAAAGTATGCCTGAGTACATGCGGACTCTTTTTTTCTATTGTCGTACATGCACTTAAATATTTTACCACAACATCATACACAAGCTTAGGATATAATTTTTTTCCTCTTTCTGTAACAAAAAAATAATCGCCTTCTCTTTTTTCTACTGCACTATCACGAATCAACCTGTAATTATCCATTATCTCATTCAATTCAGGAAGATATGGGATCAATCTTTCTTTACTCCTCTTTCCCAACACTTTTATCATCTGACCTTCCTGCACTATCTGATTATCTGTTAACCCTATTAACTCTGACAAACGCATGCCTGTATGATAAAACAACTCAATAATCAATTTATTTCTTACTCCTGTAAAATCTTTTCCAAAATCATATTCATCCAGCAACTGAAGGATCTGTTTTTTTTCAACAAAAACGGGTAATCTCTTTGAATTTTTCGGCTTAATGATTTTCTCTGCCGGATTTGATTCTAAAACACCTTCACGCTGTAAATACTTAAAAAAAGTCTTTAATGTTGATATTCTTCTGTTTACTGTCCGTGTTGTTAACCCTGAATCTAACGAAATCACAATCCAATCCCTGATAACTTTTTCATCTACCTTTGGCAAACTAACCTTAGAGGCTTCTTCTTCCATTCCTAAATATTCAAAAAAATGACCTACATCTGCCATATATGACTTCAATGTATGCAAAGAATATCTTTTCTCTACCTTAAGATAATTTAAAAATCCGTTCTTGTAATCCATCGTTTTTATTACATGTACACATGAGAACGAATAAAAAACCAAGGACAGTTTTTACGATCAAGAATGCATTATTCTTCTTCTCGTTGAAGCTTGTTTATATAGATCGCTTTTTTAACCTGCTCTCTTTTTTTTTCTGATGGCTTTATAAATGCCTGCCTCGCTCTCAACTCTCTGTTTGCCCCTGTTTTTTCGAACTTTCGCTTAAACTTTTTAAGCGCTCTTTCAATATTTTCTCCTTCTTTAATCGGTATTACAATCATACGTTTATTTCTATTAAATTAACAGTAATCTAATTTTATTGTTTTCCAAAAGGATTGCAAACTTATCAAATTTGAATTAATTATCTGCCTCTATTTCGAAAAAAATTTAAAAAACAATATACGGTTGAATTTGAATGGCTTTTTTTTCGTCCAGTATTTTTTCTTTTATCAAACAATCAATATGCTTTATTTTTCTAAAATTCCGATACTCCATAATTGCCTGTACATCATGATAATCTAAGTAAGGATGCCTTACCAGCTGCTTGAATGAGCATGTGTTGATCTGGTGTTTTATTATTTTATTTGTATCTATTTCAAACTTTTTCTGTATTTCAACGATCGTACTGTCATGCAGGTTGTAAATTTCGCTTAACTGCTGACAGGAATGAAATCCTCCGAGCATTTCTCTGTATTTTATAATTCTGCCGGCAAACACAGGACCGATTCCTTTGACCTTAATCAAATCAATTGAATCTGCCTGATTAAGACATCCTTTCTCAATGATTTTATGCGTTTTTTGTTCTGCTGAAGATTTTTCTAAACGCACGGGGTTATTCTGAACTGAATCTTGAAATATTTCTATGTATTTGTATAATTTATTATATTCATGACGATCTATGGTATATAATCGTAACAAATCTTCTTTTCTTTTAAAAGGGCTTACCTTTTCCCTGTAGTTGATGATATTTGCTGCTATTTTATGAGGAAAACCCCTGTCTGTTAACTGCTGGTAAGATGCATGATTTGGATCAAAGGAATGCATCTTCATAAAATCAATACGATCTTTCTTTTTGCTATTATTATGTCTTCTAAAATTCTTTTGTTGATTGTAAGATGAATCCTTTTCAGAGATGACAAAAGATAATTCTGTACTCTTTCTTGAGCTTATGTGATAATTCAAAAAAGAAAGCAGACATACCAAAAACAAAAGAAAAAGGATAACAAATATTTCTCTTCTTGTCAGAAAATAGGATTCCGGTCCTCTTCTCATAAGGTTTTATTATTCAGGGTTAATATTTTTTTTGTTCTTT
>CAYSRH010000447.1:0-2115 GCA_964433245.1 uncultured Bacteroidales bacterium
TTTTGCACAATACCAAGTAGTTAACAAAGCAAAACCCGTTCTAACACAGGAAAATTTGCAGACGAAGTAGCAAGACAATTATCCGCAACAGGCGAAGCAAGTATGATTTGCCTTGCAAAAGTGGCTATTGGCGACCAATCACTTATCCAACAAGTAAAATCACAGCATTCAAAAATTGTTGTATTGGATGGTTGTCCTATTAACTGTGCCGAAAAACTGCTCGGCAGAGAAGGTATCAACGATATTATTCATATCAATACAACCGATTTCGATATTGTAAAAGGGAAAACCCCTTTTAGTTTAGAAAAGGCGAATGAAATTGTCGAACATATTAAGAAAATAACTCAACAATAAACTATGACACACTATCCACTTTTCAGAAAGGAAAATATTCCGTCTTACATTGTTGTAATGTCTATTTGGTTAACATTCTCAATAATTTCAGCAACATTGCTTCATTTTTATGCCGAAGCAATATCGTTTTGGGCAACATTCTTATGGGCTGCTATATCAGTTATGGCAGGCATGTGTATAATGTTCGGTGCAAGTTTAATAAATCTCAGAAAACTTGAAAAAGGATTTAAAAGATTGGCAGATGGGGACAAAGACCCCAAAATACCACCTGTTTGGTGTCCGGTATTGACAGCCGCAACTAATGCAGCATTGGATTTATCGAAAAAAATATTTCGCGAATAAACCTCCCAAAGGTGCTGTAGTAAAGAGCCCCCGAAAAATGGGCAGGCTGTCGGGGAGACCTGACAGGTTTTCAAAACCTGTCAGGTCTCGATCAGTGATGAGTTCAGCGGGAACCTGTTTACTGGCTTGCGGAATATTTCACCCTCCGCCTTGTGCTTCAATTATAATATCTTTATAAATTTGCCTTGTAAACAAATCAACCCAACCAACTATTTGTAATGTTAAATAATGTAATTCTCCTTGTTCTAATATCTTATATCTGCTGGACATATAACAAATTTACTAATTCTTTTTGAATTTTGTTTTTTAAATTTTAGGATTTTGAACTTTGAACTTGGGATTTTGAACTTGGGATTTTGAATTTAATCTCTCTCTCCGTGTTCAATATCAAAGATAGTTATTTTTTTCAAATCAATCGAGATTTAGAATAGAGCCGAGGCTTTCCCATATCTTTTTCTGGAAGCCTCATTCTTCATGCTTTTTTATTTGCCCTTACCTTTTATTTGCTTGGTAACATATAAAAAAATATTCACAAATGCAAAAAATAATCTTTTTTTATTTGCCCTTACCTTTTATTTGCTTTGTAACTGCTCCTTTGTTTCTTTTCATCATCTGCTTGGTGTTTTGTTTCTGCATCATTTCATGCTGTTTCTGCACCTTCTTGATCTGCTTTTGATTTTATTTTGCAACAGGAACTTCTTTTGCCTCTTTTTTAGCTTGTGTACGTGTTTGTTTCTGTACCTGATCTGCGGCCTGGAGTTGTTTATTCTCCTGTGTGCGGGTTTGTTCTTGCACCTGATCACCGGTTTGATCCTGCTTCTTTTCCTGCGTACGGGTTTGATTTTGAACTTTTTTTTCCGTCTTCACCTCTTCCCTGTTTTGATCCTGCTTTTATGCCTGTTCTTTTTCAGGTTCCTGTGCCAGGCCCGAAAAAGTGATCGCCAGGATACCGATCAATGTTATACTTCAATTGGTTAATTATTTAATTTGAAAATTTGAAAATAAACTGACAATCAGTAATTAAGGAACGATTAAAGTTAAGATTTAAACCGTTTAAAGTATAATAATGCTTTCATAATTAATTCCTCCATTTTTAATTTATAAATTATTTATTATGAACATTAATGTCCATATTCAAACACAAATATAAAACCTCAAAATGAAGCGAAAATGAAGAAATTTTCACACAATTATCTGAAACTTTGAAAAATGAAACAGACCACAGATAATGAGATTATCCCCATTATCCAGGTTTTTGGCGCTGCTGCTTATGATGTGGAAAACAAGCATTATGGGTATAGTTTTGGCCGGGCTCACCTGGGGTTTCAATATCAGTTTGATGATAAATTGTTTTATGACAAAACAGCTATACTTCAATTGGTTAATTATTTAATTTGAAAATTTGAAAATAAACTGACA
>CAYSRH010000448.1:0-2115 GCA_964433245.1 uncultured Bacteroidales bacterium
TATATTATTATACTTGCAACGTAATAATCAAAACAATAAAAGATGAAAAAATCATTGTTCACAACTGCATTAGGGATTTGTTTTATTCTAATTTCACACATTAGTATTTATGCTCAACAAACGGCATCTTTTAATTATCAGACTGTAGTTCGGGATAACAATGGAACTGTTATTGCGAATGAAGCAATGAATGTTGAAATACGGATATTGAATGGCTCCGCTGAAGGAGATGAAGTATATAAAGAAAATCATGATAAAACGACTAATAATTATGGATTAATTAACTTAGAAGTTGGCAATGGAACTTCCGGTGATGATTTTTCTACAATTAATTGGTCAGAAGGAGATTTTTTTATAGAAATTTCAATAAATGAAAATCTTATAGGAACCAGCCAACTTCTCAGTGTGCCATTTGCAAAATATGCAGAAAAAGCAGGTAGTATTGAAATAGAAGAAATTGAAGGTATTGCTCCACTCAGAGATTCCATCAGGCATTTGAGCAATATTCTAATTCAGGTTTCTCCTGTGGACAGGTTATTAAATTTTGGTTACTTACCCGGCGACTTATATGCTGCCGGAGTTCCTTTTATCGAATTGTATAATGAAGGAATTGAGATTGACACTTTACGTAGCATGGGTATAACCATAGAAGCGATGCTTGACGAAGGAATAACAATCGATTCTATGCTTGCAGAAAAAGTGCCGATGGCAGATATTCTTGATGCTGGTGTTACTTACAACGAACTATTTGGTGCAGGTGGTAATTTTACGGATCTGCATGCCGAAACAGGAGTTACTGTTTCAACACTATCTGATTCAGGTGTTTTGGTGGGCACTTTAGGCCATGCCGGGGTCTTCTACGATTCATTAGCCAACAATGATTTAATGGGCACATTGACAGATTTTGACGGAAATACCTACTATTGGGTAAAAGTTGGGGATCAGAAATGGATGGCTGATAACCTTGTTTCAACCCATTATGCAGATGGTTCACCAATAGATAGTTGCATTTGGTTTGGTCAGAATACGGATTATGCAACAAATCCTGATGCAGACCTTAATGGAGATTATACAATAGATGAACTAGATAGTATTATATATGTATCGAATTTTGGATTTTTGTACAATTGGGAAACCATAATGAATGGAAGTGCTTCCTCAAATACAATTCCAAGTGGTGTACAGGGAATCTGTCCGGATGGATGGCACTTGCCTTCGGATGCTGAAATAGCTGTTTTAGATACTGTTCTTGGTTTTGAAAATGAAGACCTTACAGCAGTAAATGAATTTGGAGAAGTGTTTTTACCTGATGGAAGAACAGGATTAAATATTAGGTCAGGGAATCGATTTATAGATAATGCTGTTTGGATTTACTCCTTCAATCCTATCATATGGACCACAACCCAAAACCCAGATAATTCAATAGAAGGTAGGGTGCTCTTCCAATTTATGAACAACGGCCCTTTTTCTTATTTGAGGGGAGGTATAGCTAAGAATAGTGCAGGTGCTGTGAGGTGCATAAAAAACTAGATTTTTTAAAAACTAAGGCTGACTCGTTACTGAGTCAGCCTTTAATATGATATTTTTATTGGAAATGCATTATGCAGGCATCATCATCACCTCCACCTCATTCACCGCTTTCATTTTTTCTACTGGTATGAAATTACCCTCTATTATTTCTCCATTCAGGGTAATCTGCTGAACGCCATTTTCTTTTTTCGCCGGATTTTTGACCGTAATATTAAAAGATTTACCTCTGAAATTGCGTTGCACAGTATATCCATCCCAATCTGAAGGAATACAAGGATCAATGGTCAAACCGTGGTATTCTGGTTTGATTCCCAGCACGTACTGGGTGATGGCATAATAAGTCCAGGTAGCAGAGCCGCTGAGCCAGGGCACCCTGGAAGCACCGTGTTTCGGGCTGTATTTGGCGTGTGTACTCTGGCACACCACGTATGGTTCAATTTCGCGAATATCTGCCTTGGTATTGTAAGCGGCAGGTAGATAGCTGCGCAAGTATTGGTATGCTTTATTTCCATGGCCCATAATAGCTTCGGCCATAACACCCCAGCCCTGCGTATGAACAAAAATACCACCGTTTTCTTTTAGCCC
>CAYSRH010000449.1:0-2108 GCA_964433245.1 uncultured Bacteroidales bacterium
ATAATACATACAATAGTATGGCTGCAGCTATTACTGCTCGTGTCTTGCATATAAGGGATGAACATATAAGGGCAAGTTTGTCCTCTTATAAAGGTGTTGAACACAGGCTTGAACAATATCTCTCTATACGGGGAATTATGTTCGTAAATGACAGCAAGGCGACCAATATCAATTCTACATGGTATGCACTGGATTCTATGCAAAACCCTACTGTCTGGATTGTTGGAGGAATTGACAAGGGAAATGATTATTCAGTTCTGGATGAATTGGTGAAGAATAAAGTGAAGGGAATTATTTGCCTTGGGAAGGACAATCAACCGATTATTGAGCACTTTAGACTTTTTGGTATCCCGATGGAGGAAATGCAATCTATGGAAGATGCTGTTAAAAAATCCTACGAGATGGCAGATAAAGGAGATACAGTACTTCTTTCACCTGCATGTGCCAGTTTTGATCTATTTAAAAATTTTGAAGACAGAGGCAATCAATTTAAACAACATGTAAGAAATTTATAGTGTTATGCGTGAGTTTGTTTCTACATATTTAAAAGGTGACAAGGTGATCTGGATGATCATTATCCTTTTCACGATTATTTCTTTGCTGGCAGTGTACAGTGCTACCGGAAGTCTCGCTTATCGCTATCAGCATGGAAATACACTATACTATTTTATACGGCATGGCTCTTTCTTGTTGATTAGCTTATTACTGGTGTATGTTACACATCTGATTCCATATAAAGTATATGCGAGGCTTTCCCAAATATTTCTATTGGCTGTCATTGTTCTTTTAATACTTACCCTGATTACCGGTGTTCGTTTGAACGAAGCGAGCAGGTGGCTTGTAGTACCCGGAGTGGGACTTACGATTCAAACATCCGATCTGGCAAAACTGGCATTGATTATGTACCTGGCAAGAATGCTTTCCATAAAACAGGATGTAATTAAGGATTTAAAACTCTCCTTTGTTCCATTGCTTGTTCCTATAGTACTTGTTTGTCTGTTAATTTTGCCCGCTAATTTTTCTACGGCAGCAATGCTTTTTATTGTTTCTATGACATTGCTGTTCATTGGCAGAGTGAATTTTAAATATTTGTCAATTTTGATGTTCAGTGGTCTCTTTACATTGGTCATATTTATTATGGTGGTACTTAACAATGATAATCGGGGATCCCGTTTGTACACATGGAAACACAGGATTGAAGCCTTTACAGGGCAGGGAGGAGATAATTATCAGGTTGAACAATCTAAGATGGCAGTAATAAATGGTGGCTTTTTTGGTAAAGGACCCGGGAAAAGCACACAGCGAAATTATCTGCCCCATCCTTATTCTGATTTTATATATGCTATTATTATAGAGGAATATGGGTTTTTTGGAGGGTTTATCGTGTTGATGCTTTATCTCTACTTATTGTACAGGGCAGGTCTGATCGTGGAGAAGTGTAACAGGACTTTTCCTGCCTTTTTGACAATAGGACTTGCTTTGATGCTGGTTTTTCAGGCCCTTATCAATATGGGGGTCGCTGTGAACTTACTTCCGGTAACAGGACAACCTTTGCCTTTTTTAAGCATGGGGGGGACGTCAATGATCTTTGCCAGCCTTGCACTTGGTATTATATTAAGTATTAGTCGCGAAATCAATAAAGAAGAAGTGGTTTTAAATACAGTAACAAATCCTTTAACGGATGAAAATCAGGAGACAGAAGCAGATGAGTGAAAAAAATAAAAATATAATTATATCAGGAGGTGGCACAGGAGGGCATCTATTTCCTGCTTTGTCCATTGCCGATGCATTAATGAAAAGAAATGCTTCTTATCGGATATTATTTGTTGGGGCTGAAGGAAGGATTGAGATGGAACGTGTCCCTGCAGCAGGTTATAAGATCATTGGTCTGCCTGTGTCCGGAATTCAGCGAAAACTGACACTGAAGAATCTTTCGTTTTTTATTAATTTATGGAATAGTTTGAGAAAGGCAAGGAAAGTAGTCAAAGATTTTAAGCCGGATGTAGCTGTTGGTGTGGGAGGCTATGCCAGTTTTCCTGTTCTTTGGACAGCATTCCGCAGAGGAGTGCCAATCGTATTACAGGAACAAAATTCTTATGCCGGACTTG
>CAYSRH010000450.1:0-2107 GCA_964433245.1 uncultured Bacteroidales bacterium
AAACATGCAGGAAAAGTTAGAAAAGCAAAAAGAAGACATCACCAAACTACACGAACGTTTTTCTTTGGAATTCAACAATCTGGCAAATAAAATATTTGAGGAAAAAAGCAATAAATTCGTTGAGCAGAACAAAAACAACCTGGACATCATTCTAAAACCTTTCCACGAACGCATTGGGGAATTTCAGAAAAAGGTCGAAGAAACTTATGTGAACGGAGCCAAAGAGCGGTATTCGCTGAAGGAAGAAGTAAAAAGGCTGGCTGATGTCAATCAGCAGGTATCAAAAGAAGCCAATGCCCTGACGAAAGCTCTCAAGGGAGAAAGTAAAACGCAGGGAAACTGGGGGGAGGTAATACTGGAAAGCATTCTGGAGAAAAGCGGACTGTCAAAAGGGCGGGAATATGTTGTGCAGTCATCTTATACCAATGAGGAAAACCGTCGCTTACAACCGGATGTGGTGGTACACTATCCGGGAGAGCGAAGCATCATCATTGATGCGAAAGTATCTCTTGTTGCCTATGAAAAATATGTGTCAGCCGAAGACGATGCTGAAAAAAACACCTATTTAAAAGAACACATGCAATCCATACGGAATCACATCAAAGAATTGAGCGAAAAAAATTATCAGGACATCTACGCCATAAAGACGCTTGATTTTGTGATGATGTTCATGCCGGTTGAACCTGCCTACCTGCTGGCCATACAACAAGACTCAGAACTCTGGGCATATGCTTATGAACGGAGAATACTGCTGATCAGTCCCACACACCTCATCGCCTCACTAAAGATGATCGAAAGTATGTGGCGACAGGAATACCAGACACAAAATGTAATGAAAATCGCTGAAGAAGGCGGTAAGCTGCATGATGAGTTTGTCCGCTTAATAGAAAACCTGGTCAACCTCGGAAAAAGGCTTGATGATGCACAGAAATTCTACCAGAACACCATGAAAAAAATATCCGAAGGCAGGGGCAATCTTGTTTCCCGTGTTGACCGCCTGCAAAAACTCGGTGTCCGTGCAAAGAAAACCTTGCCGGAAAACATTCTAAACAGAGCACTTGATCAAAATGATGATTCTGAAAATCAGGCTAATAACCAAATGCCATAAGGCGGGTTTTTAACTGTTCAAAACGATCTTCCATCGCTTGCAACCTGTTTCGTTGCTCCATTGTAAAGTAAGGTTCCAGTGTATCACAACGGGTAAACAAATTGGCCCCGTCTTTTAATATTCCGGGCAATTCTCTTGTTGCCAAAACTTTTCCATCTTCCAGCCGGGTAACCGTTGTTTCTGCTTTTTCAAACAAATCCTCTAACTCACCATACAACATTTCAAAACTCTCCTCGGAGAAATTTCCATACGCATCCTTATCGTAATTGTACTTATCAAATATCTCGTCAGCTGTCAATCCGGCATCTTTTACTATCCCATGTGAATGTGTATGATCTGCAAAAGATTTCGCAGAACGTGCTACCCCTGAAATAATAAATGCCTGTATTGATGCAACACTTGTGCCTATCAAAGAAATCACCAGGGCAGCGATCAGCAAGCCACGATAGTCAGACTGGTATGCTATTGCAAGTCCTATCACAGCAAACGCCAGCCCGATAACACCCGGCACCAATGCCAGTAAGCCAACACAGGGAATAAATGCAAACATGGCAGATAAAACACCCAAAACCAGACCGATAATACCCAGCCCCTGTCCTACATTCGATTTTTGTTTTTGATTGTTTTCCGGCTCTTGTTCTATTATAATTTCATCCATTCTATTTTAAAATTTATTGATTACCACTATTGTCCGCTTAAAAATATTTCGTCCCTACGGGACTCTGATATAGTCTCCAAATTTTCTATTACTACCGATATTAAGTGCCTACGGCACTTATTTATGCTCAAAATTAGTCAAACGACAAAAATAAACCTTATTTAATAAAATATCTCAATACGAATTTAATAAAAACTTTTTGACTTTTCTTTATTCTTTATTCTATATTCTTTAGCAGTACTGTCCGATTAAAAAAACATTATTTCGTATATATACCTGATAGTCGAATCATTACGACAGGTCGCCCCGAATGGGGCTTGTTTTTACGCACCGTGATTTTA
>CAYSRH010000451.1:0-2085 GCA_964433245.1 uncultured Bacteroidales bacterium
TTTTAAAATATCCTTTGCAGTGGTTTAACTATTATCCTTTTTGGAAAAACAATTAGATTATAAACAGATGAACCGAGCCATGACTGAGATTAATATTGAGACACACACGCAACTATGGTTAAAATGTGTGCCAAATCGAAAGCATGGTCGTAAATTTTAAACATATGAAAAATTACGGATCAGATAAAAAGCGTGCGGTACAAGCGAAGTTTGATGCCCAAAAAATAGCATTTGCCCCCATTATGTTTCAGGCTGCCCGCTCCTTGAGAAATCTTGGAATATTGCAAACACTTGAAGAAAACAGAGATTCAGGATTGACAATAGAAGAGGTCGCTGAAAAATGTAAAGTTTCTGTGTATGGAGCCAAAGTTTTGATGGAAGCCGGAATAAGCATAGAACTTGTTTATGTGCGGGATGACAGGTTTTTTATTACAAAAACAGGATGGTTCCTGATCAAGGATGATCTTACCAAAGTGAACATGGATTTTACACATGATGTGAATTATCTTGGTTTTTTTGATCTCGAAGAGTCAATCAAAAAAGGGAAACCCGAAGGTTTGAAAGTATTTGGTGATTGGCCGACTGTCTATGAAGCATTGAGTCAACTACCACCAAAAGTACAGGAGAGTTGGTTCGGATTTGATCATTATTATTCGGATATTGCTTTTCCTGAAGTACTGCCTTTGATTTTTGACAGAAAACCGAAGAAAATCATGGATGTTGGAGGAAATACCGGCAAGTTTTCAATCAAATGTGCTACCCATAATCCTGATGTGCAGGTAACAATTCTTGACTTGCCCGGACAGTTAGAAAAAGCTTATAAAAACATAGCAGAGTATGGATTTTCTGATCGGATTGATGGATTTCCGATTAACCTGTTGGATGCTTCACGCCCTTTTCCCAAAGGATATGATGCGATATGGATGAGCCAGTTCCTGGATTGTTTTTCCCAGGAGAATATCCTCCATCTGATTGGGCGGGCCAAAGATGCACTGAATCCTGATGGAGCTTTGTATATTCTGGAAACTTTCTGGGATAAGCAAAAGTATGAGGCAGCGACATACAGCTTGCATGCCACATCGCTTTATTTTACCTGTATCGCGAATGGCTGTAGTCAGATGTACCATTCTGATGATATGTATGCATTGGTGGATAAAGCAGGGATGTATGTAGAGGAAACGGTGGATCACATCGGAGTAAGCCATACGCTCTTTGTTTGTAAAGCAAAATAAAATGCTCGCAGAAAAAAAAGATATATTGCAATATATTCCGCAAAGACCACCTTTTGTTTTTGTGGATGCCTTGGTGTCAGTGGATGAGGAGCAAACCGTATCGGTATATACAGTGAAGGAAAATAATCCCATGCAGGAAGGAAATTTCTTTTCGGAAGGCGGCTTAATTGAAAATATGGCACAAACAGCAGCCGCAGGCGTGGGCTATGATTGCCTGACAAATAATAAGCCGGTTGTGCCGGGCTTCATCGGAGCAGTGAAGAAGTTGCAGGTTTACGCACTGCCAAAATCAGGCAATATGCTTACCACAACTATAACTGTTACAACAAAAGTAATGAATGCCACAATTGTCAAGGGAGAAGTGTTCCTTTCCGATAAATTATTGGCAACATGTGAAATGAATATATTTTTACAGGAATCATGAAAGTCGCTATTGTTTACACATCAAAATACGGGAGTACGCAGCAATGTGCCAACCTTTTATCAGAAAAACTTGAGGGTGTCCGGACAGATGTCCTTTCTGTTGCTGAAGCAGATCCTTCAATAAATGATTACGATGCTGTTATATTGGGAATTCCAATTTATTCCGGAAGTACCAACAGGGATATGAGAATGTTCATTCGTAACAACAAGGATATGTTACGGAAAAAATTAAAGGGGATTTTTGTTATGTGTTGGGATGTATCAAAATTAGAGGGGTATATGGAAAATCTTTCTCTTTCTCATATATTGGGCGAAAATCCGGTTATTTGCCCGGGGGCAGTACTTGATTACGAAAAAATGATGGAAATAGAACAAGTCATTTTAAAAGAATATACAGGAGAAAAAAAGTCCGTCTCTCATATTGATGAAC
>CAYSRH010000452.1:0-2083 GCA_964433245.1 uncultured Bacteroidales bacterium
ATCGCTGGTAAAATTAAATATTCTTTGCAAAAGAAGTTGGGTATCAAAGGATGGGGAGGTGCACATCATTTACTTAGAGATGAATTTTCTGATCCATCTATATTTGCTCAGCATCCTGAATGGTATGCTTTGATAGATGGAGAAAGGCAACCGATTTTATCATCTGAAGCTTATTATTATAACCCTTGCTTTGCAAATAAAGAAGTAGCTGTTTTCTTTGCTGATCAGATGATTGATCGTCTTGAAAATGGAGATTTAAAAAATGTTGATGTTCTTAATCTCTGGCCGTCAGATGGTTATAAAAATTATTTCGATCAATCCCCTGAAGCATTAGCTATTGGGAATGAGACAGATAATCTATTGAACTTTTATTCAAATGTTGCAAGTCATTTCTGTCAGGCAAATGAGGATGGTGGTTTGACAAGAGAAGTTCTTATAGCTGGTATTGCTTATAATACTACATGGATGGCTCCCACAAATAATGATATTATATCACAGCTCAAGGATATGAACTATCTTCATATTTTTTACCCTATTGAAAGATCCTTTTCTGATATTATTAACGTAAATCTTGATAATCGTAACGCCAGTCAAATTGTATGGAACGATCTGATGGCCTGGAGCCAGATTGCTGATTTCAGTTATGGTGTTGTAGATTATTATAATTATAGCAGATATGGAGGATTATGTATCAGTGACTTTATTTTTCTTCCTAAAAACTATGAATTGTTTATCCAGGGAAGAGATCAGCTTATGGCATATATGCATCCTGTACTGGTTAATCCGGGACCACGCAGATTGACAAATCTTTTATTAGCAAAATTGGCATGGAAACCGTTAAATAACTTAAACGACTCAGAACAAAGAACAGATCAGATTATTTCAAGATATTATGAGCAAAGATTCGGACAATTTGCGGTGGAATGGGGGGAAATTAACACATTAATATCTCAATCTCTTGAAAATGCGAAAGAATTTTTCGGAGGCATTCATTCTTTGGAGGTGGCTGATGTCTGGGGGATTCCGCTTGAGCAGCTTAATGAAATAATACAAAAATTCCGCATAGGAGGAACCCAGGAATTACCACAAGATATGCCAAATTTTATAACTGATGAACGGACGGTAAAAGAAACATTTCGAAGTTTGGACAGTTCAATAATTTTTCAGGAAGAAGCGAAAAGAAAATGGGAAGAAATTATCAGGCAGAAACCCTCATATGAAATTCTTAATCGTATGGAGGACGATATTTCCTGGTTTTTAACAACAATTGCTCGTTATCAGCTACTGCTGGCAAAATGTGACTATTACAATGCAAAATTGAAAGGAATGGATATAAATGAAATTGTAGCTCGTATCAATGAAAATATTCTTTTTTTAGAATCATCACCATTGCCTAAAGATACTGTTTCTTCAATAGATCAAAGCTATTTTTTAGATTGGTACAGGAAATTGTCTGTTTCTCCAGAAGCAGAACTGAAAAAATAATTGGTTAATTATATAATAAATTTGAACTTATGCTTATAGTAAAAACATCATCTGAATATACAGAAGAACGGAAATATATTATAAAGGTTGTATTTAAAGATTTTCTTGGCATTGAATACCGGATTGAATTTGAAGACCGCCAGGATGTACTTATTACTGATTCAACGGCTAATAAATTAATTCTTGCAGATGTCTTCTTTCGAACTCCTAAAGAACAGTGGCTCACTGAATCAAGCCTTCCTGAACAGCCGCTTAAGGTCTGGAATATTTCTGATCCCGCTCTTGTTAGTATTCCCTGCAAACCAAATCTCCCTATTGTATATGGCAACAAAAAGAATTTATCTTCATTTCATCCTTTAGATTTAGATTTTTTTGGAAGCATCTTTTTTATGCTGACTCGTTATGAAGAAGTTGTAAAATCTGAACGAGATGAGTTCAATCGTTTTTCTGCCAAATTTTCCCTTGCTTATCAGGAGGATTTTATTGACAGACCGATTGTTGATGAATATATTGAGATCTTTTGGTATTTGCTTAAGCAAGCTTTCCCATGGTTAAAACGTAAAATTAATAAGTTTTGTCTTCTCGTAAGCCATGATGT
>CAYSRH010000453.1:0-2076 GCA_964433245.1 uncultured Bacteroidales bacterium
AATTGAAGAAGAATTGCTTTTAATCTACTGAAAAACAGTAGGTTGTGGGTGAAAATGAGCTGGTTTTGTTCAACGTTTCGTGTATAAACGCAGGAGCGGATTAAAAGGACTTGTCTTTCGTGTTATCACTAAACTTTATTAAAACTCCAAAAGTATAATTTTGTCACCAAACCCGCTCTTGCGTTTATATGCTGTTAGTCATAGCCATTTACTTAAATATTTTAAATTGTTCACTTTGTATATTTTTTTTATACGCATCTAAAAGCTCTTTTGCTTTCTTGTACTCGTTAGAATTAGCGTTTAAATTTTTCATATCATCTTGGAGTTTAGTAGCTTTATTATGATAGATCAAATCATTGTAAAGCATCATTGCATCTTCAATAATTCCTGTACTTTTAGTTTCAATATCATTTCCATAAAATTTTTCAAGGATTGAAGCCGTAGCTATTTTTGGACTAAACTCTCTTAATTCTTGATCTCTATCTCTACCATCTATACTTAGCAGAATGTATGGTGCCCGTCCTCTATATTCTTCTTTTGTGATTGAATGAACAAGGGCTTTTCTGTGTTCCTCTCCTGTCTTCACTAAGCCTGGTCTGTAGTTCTTAAATTCCTTCTCATCTTTGTCGTTATAAACTATTGCTGCACGAGCATTTGCTAGAGGCATATCAGGCGAATCAAAATAAAATGGAATACTGTTTTTCATAAAGGCTTTGCTTTCAAATAGAGATTTACCTAATTCACTTGCCATTTTTATTATTGATGAGCCAGCTAACAAATAGAGACTTGATGTAAAAAAAATTGGAATACTAGCAGCTTTACCAAAAAGATTTGATAAACTATCGAATGTGCTTTCTGAGAATGTGTCAGCAACCATTTCTAAAGAACATAGAATAGTACTTACATCCACTGCCGAAGTATAATAAATAATAGGTGAACCTTGAACAAAGGCAGAAGGTTGGATGTATTTATAATCTTCAACTTTCTTTACTAATTGATTTATTGCTCTTGGAGATTCATCGTGCGTATTTGTTGCCCGGACTCCTGATACCACAAGTAAATCCTTTTTTCCTCCAAACAGTTTGTTTGGAGCATCTCCAGTATAAACACAGAGAATTTCAATACTTAAAGGCTTTCCGATACCAATTGGCGTTCTGTCGGGGATTTTTATGTCCGTGTTATCGTTGATCTCTTTGAGTTTTACTATTCCACCTCGAAATATTGGTAAGGGGTCTTCTCCTTTTAATATACTCTTGTTGAACTTTGAAAAAGCTCCTGTAACATTTTTTTCAGCAACTTCTTGAGAAGATACTAAAGTGTTTCCGTAAAAATAACTTACTGCCATTTGATCTGATTTTTTTGATTAGAATTTATTTATTATGGTTGTGCCTAACGTTTTGCAGCTACCCGAAGGGCGGGATTTTTACCACTAAACTTGATTCGAAGAACTGAACTTTCGGCTACCACAAAACTGTCTGCGGAGTACGAAACCCCGCCTTTGGGGTAGGTGCTGTTATAAGCCGTTTTTCTTATGTCCACTGTTTTTGCTTAGGAGTTATCTGCCCCTTTAATAAATTGAATAGCACCAAAAACAATTGCACCCCAAAAAATAAAACCGAAGTCAGCAACAGTTGCAACAATTCCACCGATGCACCATAATGCACCATATAACATATCTTTGTTTGCACCTTCTTTCTTGGCATCTTTAATCTGTTTTTCAAGGTTTGATACAACAACAGTAGCACTTTCTTCGTCTAATCCTTGTGCAATTAAAGCGTTTTTTGTTTCTGTCACACTTCTTTTCTCGTTGACTAATAAATTAGCTGCGTAGTCGTAAATTTGATTAACGGTGTCTTGTTGATTGTCATTTTGATTTTCCATTATTTTCTCTTTTAAAGTTCCTGTAATATTTTTCTTTCAATGCTAGCTCGTTTTGTTGTCAAGTTTTAAAATGGCTTATAACATCTGCACACCCACAATTGCAGATATATCCACTATGTCTATACGCTGAAACAAAGTTTAAGTTACACAAAACCAAAAAAAGTCCAAAGAGCCGTGCCCCACTTTATCGTTGAT
>CAYSRH010000454.1:0-2075 GCA_964433245.1 uncultured Bacteroidales bacterium
GGCATCACCGCCATCATCCACGATCAGGTCAGGACCGTTGCCATCAGGAAAGATAAGTGCTTGTTCCGTACACCACCAATATTCTTCAAGGGTTTCGCCTTTCCATGCAAAAACAGGGATTCCTGCTTTGGCAATTGCTGCTGCTGCATGGTCCTGTGTTGAAAAAATATTACAACTGGCCCAGCGTACTTCAGCACCAAGTTCAACAAGCGTTTCAATCAATACAGCTGTTTGTATGGTCATATGCAGAGATCCGGTGATTCTTGCCCCTTTCAGAGGCTTTTGGGAAGCATATTTTCTCCGGATGGACATCAGTCCCGGCATTTCATTTTCTGCAATTTCTATTTCTTTTCGACCATAATCAGCCAAAGACAGATCTTTTACTTTGTAATCAATCATTGTTTTTTGTTCTTTTTCTAAAATCATTGATAAAAATAATATTGGTTTTTTTTGTTCTTTTTGTGTATAATCTGGCGGACAAATTTATAAAAAAAAATCAACTATGTTAATTTCCCAATGATAATCATTTTATTTTCTCTTTTTTTTATCTTTATATTTCAAAAACATTGGTATCCGGTTAAAACTCATGAGTACTCCGCAAACCCTAATTCTATATCTACGGAACTTGTTAAGTTGAGGGGTTACATTATTTTTTTACCAATATTTGTCAAATTTATTGTCATGGCTCGGTTCTACCGGAGTTTTCTGTGTGTAAACTTTTTCTTCCCTTCTGCATAAGTAGCAGAGATGTGTCCATTTCCTATCAATTTCCATTTATAGATCATTAATCCTTCCAGTCCAACCGGACCCCGGGCATGAATTTTATTTGTGCTGATGCCTACTTCAGCCCCCAGTCCATAACGAAATCCATCACTAAAACGGGTACTGCAATTCCAAAAGACATCACCACTATCCACAAGGTCCATAAAATGATTGGCGGTCTCTTTATTACGGGTCACAATGGCATCTGTATGACCGGATCCATACGTATTGATATGGTCAATTGCTTCCATTACACCGGCAACAACTTTGATGCTTACTTTATAATCAAGATATTCCGTTTTATACGATTCTTCTGTTGCAATTGCACAATCAATCAATGCACTTGTTTTTTCGCATCCAAAAATCTCTACAGATTTGTTGTCAAATTTTTCCTTCAGCAGGGGCAAGAATTCTTTGCTTACTGACTCATGCACAAGGATTGTCTCAGCAGCATTGCAGACGGCAACATATTGTGTTTTGCTGTCAAAAGCAATATCCAAAGCCATCTGCATATCAGCATCCTTGTCAATAAAAACATGACAAATCCCATCTGCATGACCAAGCACAGGAATATCAGAATGTGTCATGATATACTTTACAAACTCATTTGACCCCCTCGGAATGATCAGGTCTATATATGCATCCAACTGCAACATTTGCCGGACCTCTTCCCTGCTTTCGAGAAGTTGTATCCACCCCTCAGGAATACCTGTTTTCTGAGACGCCTCTGTAATGATATTGGTCAATATACGGTTTGTATTCTGAGCCTCACTTCCTCCTTTTAATATCACCGCATTTCCGCTTTTCAGGCAAAGGGATGAGATCTGGACCAAAGCATCGGGTCTCGACTCAAAAATAACACCAATCACTCCAATGGGACAACTTTCTTTATATAACTCTAATCCCTGATCCAGTTCTGTAGCAGAAAGTGTACGTCCAACAGGCTCAGGAAGATTTTTCAGGCTATGGATCCCTTCAATAACAGAATTTATCTTTTCCTCTCCAAAATACAATCTTTTAAGCAGAGGTTCAGCCAATCCTGTTTTAATAGCTTCTTCAATGTCTTGTTTATTGGCTTTTATAATTTCCTGTTTGTTTACATGCAAAGCTTCAGCAACAGCAATAAGTGCATGATTCTTAGCTGACTCTTTTTGCGAAGCCAAATAAATTGATGCCTTTTTTGCGAGTTTTGCCAGTTGTTCTGTTTTCATCTTTTTATATTTTATTTTTTATTTATCAGATGGAGCTCGCCATGATGATATTTTATTGACCTTGACGGAACTATCAGACATGTGATAATCATTCCCGTGTGT
>CAYSRH010000455.1:0-2069 GCA_964433245.1 uncultured Bacteroidales bacterium
GGCTAAACTGTCTTTGCGAGAGAAAGGCTTTAATTGCAAAACTTCAAAGTTCCAAAGAAAAGAAGATTTGTTTAATGATATTTCCCGGGCCGATGCCAGGATTGTAAAATGATCTTTCAATTCCTCCAGTACCGTAACAGATTTTGGGGTTAATCTGTCTAAACTGTCTATCATAAGGATGTACTCTTTAGGTTTTGTAAGCTTTTTTATTTCTTCACATAAGTTTTTTACTGATTCGCGGTTTATTTTTGTTCTTATTTTATTCATAGGGAGATCACCAAACAACAATTCCTTTAGGGCCAATTTATCATTGTTCAGGAGGAAAAGAATTAAGTAAGTCAGAGATCTTTTAATATTTTAGGTATCATCTAGTTTAAGCATTTTTTTTTCAGGTTGAATGACATCCAACAGATGGCTTTTACCTGTACCGATATTACCCAATATAACTGTGTTAATATCGCGGTTTACATAGCTTAATATTGTTTGAATTTCTTTTTCCCGGCCTATTGTGAAATAATCTCTATAATTTCCTTATCGATAACAGCCCCTTCAATAATTAAATTTCCTGATATTTCAGAATTTGAAAAAACCATCTTTCCAATAGTTCCAGAAACATGCAATACTTTTTTAAATTGATTATTAATAAATGTAAACTCAATATTTGAATGTTCTAAATTAACTTTAACTCTGTCTTTAAATTCAATATTTTCAAGAGAATAATTGTTATATCGTAATTCTTTACTTGTATTGACAATAACTTCATCTTCAATAATATAATTTGACAATGAATTTTCATTCGCAAGCAATTCAACAAAATCATTTCCTGATATTATATGTTTTTTAGGCATAATACAATCGTTTCTTTACACATTCACCTTCTCAAAAACCACCTTCGCCAGGTACTCAAACAAAATGGCATTGGTGAGGTCTTTGTTGTTGAGGAGTTTGTTGGAGGTTTCGTCGTTCATGTCCATGCGGTCAATGAGCTTTTGGTAGAAAAGGTCTTCGAGTTTTCCCTTTTTAAAACTTTCAAAGGTGTTGGTTTTGGACTGCTTGATGATGGTCTCGTCTTCGGCCAGATCCATGCCCACCTGGTCGAATAACAACCGGTCGGATTCAGAAAAGTTGGTTCCAATGTGTTCATTGAAGGTTTCAATCACATGGGATGACTGGTCTTTTTCTTTCATGGATCCTAATCTATCAGATGTATAAAATTATAAAATTTCCATTATAAAATGAAGCATCTATAACTCATCTCTCAACCATCCGTACAATCTTCCAATATTTTTATTATTTTCGTAAAAACTTAGTTGCTCATGAGCCAAACCCCTGAACAGATTGCCCGGGAAAAGATCGACGAGATGCTTAAAAAAGCCGGATGGGCTGTTCAGGACAGGAATGAGATTGATTTTGGTGTAGGTGCCGGAGTGGCGGTCAGAGAGTATCCCACCGAAGAAGGCCCGGCAGATTATGTGCTCTTTCTGGATGGGCCAAAACCGGTGGGCATCATCGAGGCAAAAAGAGCCGAAGAAGGACAACACCTCAACGAAGTACAGGAACAGGCGGAGGGTTATGCCAGGGCCGGATTGAAATATGTAAGGGAACAGGCCATCTACTTCATCTATGTGAGCAATGGCACCATTACCAAGTTCACCGATAAGCGCGATCCGAAACCAAGAGCACGGGAAGTTTTTTCGTTCCATAAGCCAACTACGCTTCGACAAATGCTGCAAAAAGGAAGATCATTGCGCCAGCGCCTTACCGATCTCCCCTATTTGCCCGGAGAAGGACTGTATGATTGCCAGATCAATGCCATTAATAACCTGGAAGCCTCGTTTAAAAATGCCCGGCCCAAAGCTCTTGTTCAGATGGCTACGGGGAGCGGTAAAACGTTTACAGCCATTACTTCGGTTTACAGGCTTCTGAAATATGCAGATGCCCAAAGGATCCTTTTTCTGGTGGATACGAAAAACCTGGGCGAACAGGCTGAAATGGAGTTCATGCGATATACCACCAACGAAGGCAACAGAAAATTCACCGAATTATACAATGTCCAGCGGTTAAGCTCC
>CAYSRH010000456.1:0-2069 GCA_964433245.1 uncultured Bacteroidales bacterium
ACTCCCCGAGGGGTCTTTAGAGTCCTCGAGGGTGGGTGGTTAGTTGAATGTAGAAAAGTTACTTGTCTTCTGATAAAATAGCATTTGCATGCCGGGCTAACAGTCCGCGCATATCTTTTGAATAGTTTTGCAATATTTGTTTACCAATGTTATTGTAATCACCACAATGGTATAAGGCTCTTGCAATAACAATTTCCCGTAATGCTTTTGTTCTTTGCATTGCACCTTTTCCATTATTTTTCACTCCCGTCATAGCATCTTCAACCTTATGCATAGCATGACCGCTCATTCCCGGCTTCTGTAACAATCTGGCCAAAGGCTGCACAGCATCCAAATCACCAAGTTTTTCCAATGCCAATGCTAACGAACGATGATGTGACAATGTAACATTTTCATCCAGTTTTTCGAGCAATTCTATTAAATGAGGCACCACAGATTTGTCACCCGAATAGCCAAGTGCTAAAATAACGGCATCTTGAGGAGTAGGCAAATGTGCATAATCAGCCATTTTTCCCTGGTAAATTTTTTCCTCCCATTTTTCAAACCCTTTCAATTCCTTTAAAAGAGTGGAATTTCCTTCTTTACTTCCCCACATACCTAAAACAAGCATACAACAATTTGCTTTTTCCGGTTGCTTTTTTGTATTCTTCACGTACTAAAGGAAAAGCTGATTTTTTATGAGAAAGCATTATAGCTAAAGGTTTGCCTGCCGACTGGGGATTAGATGAAAGTCCATATGCTTTAACTGCTTGTTTTATCTCCTTGTCAGATAACGGGAAAGCATCTTCATGTTTAAGGGCATTTTCAGGTATAATTTCCATTTTTACTAATTTCACTTGCAAGGCATCAATGTCAATTTTGCGTAATTCCTTGTTTGACGTGATTGCAAAGGCCGCAGCCATACCAGCAGCATATCCCTGATTTGACATATCCAACTGCATCCTGACCATAGCAGTTGCATCCCTGTCCATACTTATTCCCAAGCCAGTGACTAATATTCCCTTCAATCCTTTAGGTAATAAACATCTGTAAGGAGTAAAACATGTTCCGCCCGGTGCCGGATGGTTTTGTTTTCTCGAAATACTATCGTGTGGTAATAGCGCAAAATAAGGTGAACTCGGGTATCCGTGCGAATCGTAATCACTGCCTGAAAATAATATTGCATCAGGGAAAGTACGTCCGCTGATTTGGTCAAGATAAGTAAGTACGTAATCGCCAACAATTCTTCTTCGCTCACGGCTTTGTATAATTGGTACTACATCATAAGTATTTTCCTTTGCTTTGGTAATATGAACACTTACCAGGCTACGCCAAACATCAATTATATCTGCTTCATCTACAATAAGAAAATCGCTGTTATAATAATTTCCTCGTAAAGGACGCGATGACATACCTGTTCCTTGTATGGCAATATCATTGTCTTGAATTTTAGCATGCATATAATCAGCACCGGCAGCAATAGCAATATCAGAATTACCCGTAGCGTCAATAACTATTTTTGAAGACACAGCAAACCGTCCTTCGGGCGTTACAATAATTACACCCTTTACTGTGTTTTTTTTTACCACAGCGCCGCATCCCATTGTTCCCAGCCAAATATCACCACCAGCATTGCTGATTTGTTTCCGGTACCATTCCATTTTGGGTTCAATATTTTTTTTCGGAAAAGGAACTTCAGCAGCAAACCCCTTTTTTAGCCCATGATAAGGCCTTCCAATCATACCTAATGTACCTGTTCCACCTAATCCTTCAAGATATTCTACAACCAACACCCGCATGCCGTTTCTTGCAGCAGCTATTGCTGCCGGTGCGCCAGATGTGCCTCCGCCGATTACTACTACATCATAATCTGCAATAACAGGCACTTTACATGGGTTGCTCTTTATACGAGTATGGTTTTGTTCAAATGAGCGCAAGCCCTGAAGTATTTCTTTTACATCTGTGTCTGTATCAACAGTCTTTTCAATTTTTGCATTTTTTACGCTTATTTCAGGTTGCAAAGATAACCGGGCTGAAATAGAAGCTGCTTTTTTACCAAGAATCTTTCCTATTTTGCACATTGCCGCAGG
>CAYSRH010000457.1:0-2064 GCA_964433245.1 uncultured Bacteroidales bacterium
GTTTTATTTTGGTTTCAGCTAATTTGTATCTCGCCAATATTTCGTGATTTTCCGGGTCTTTTCAGCATAGAAAAATTTTACCGGAGAAACAAAATTTTACATTGAGGTCAAATATAATAAAAATTTAAAGAATAATCGGTTTAATTTTTTTATAAAATTTTTATAAAACGATTTATATCATTTTATTCTTGTCATTTCTTAGCACTTTTTTTCTTTGTTTTTTTGTTATTTTTTGAAGAAGAATCTCCGACAAGTTTTTTACAATCTTCATATGAGAGGGAAAGCGGATCGGTTTTCGAAGGAATTCTGTGATATTTTTTTTTGTAATAGATAGATGGATGTCCCCACCTGTCTTTAATAATTTTGAGATCACTTTTCCCCTCAAATTCCTTTATGAGTTTTTTTCTGTCGGATTCACGTTTTTGCTCAATCACCTCTATTGCCCTGTTAATATTGATGCTAATTGGGTCATCTTGTTTTTTGAGGGAATAAAATTTTGAATCATGCCTGAGATATGGACCAAACCGGCCAATGGCAGCAACGACGTCCTTGTCCTCGTATTTACCGACAGTTCGGGGAAGCTTAAATAATTCCAGGGCTTCTTCAAGGGTAATTGTCTCAATTGTTTGTCCTTTTTTAAGACTGGCAAATTTTTTATCTTCATCTTCATTTTCACCAATTTGAACTAATGGTCCGTATTTTCCGATTCTGGCATAAACATTCCTGTCTGCTTCGGGATGTTTACCAAGTTTTCTACCTTCATTGGCGTGGTCAAGGAGTTCTGTTGCCTCCTCAAGTGTTATTTTTTCCATCAGCTGATCTTTTCTCAGGCTGGCAAATTTTGGTTTTTCTCCTTTCACATTACTTTCTCCCATTTGTACAATTGGTCCGTAGCGTCCAATTTTTGCCACGATTGGTTTTCCGGTTTTCGGATGATTTCCAAGCATCCTTTTGCCTACATCTTTTTTTGAAAGTTCAAGAGTTGCTTCGACATTTTTATGGAAAGGTTTATAAAATTTATCTATCATTTTATTCCAGTCAAGCTTACCTTCGGCAATGATATCAAATTCTTTTTCTACATTCGCAGTAAAGTTGAAATTAAGGACTTTTGGAAAATATTTGACCAGAAAATCATTGACTACCATGCCAATGTCAGTAGGGAAAAGTTTTGATTTTTCAGCACCTGTTGTTTCTGTTTTGTTATGTTCATTAATATTTTTGTCCCGAAGGATGATATGTGTATAATTTCTTTGAAATCCTTCCCTATATTCTTTGACAACATATTCTCTCTGTTGAATGGTTGAAATAATTGGCGCATACGTTGATGGGCGTCCTATTCCGAGTTCCTCAAGTTTTTTTACAAGACTGGCTTCTGTATATCGCGGTGGATGATGCGAAAACTTTTGAACTGCATCGATTACTACCGGAAACAGTTCCTGCCCATTTTTAAGCGGTGGAAGCAATGTGTCCTCAAACGGCGATTTTTCTTTGCTATCATCATCCGAAGATTCAAAATAGACTTTTAAGAAGCCGTCAAATTTTAAAACTTCACCGGATGCAATAAATTTTTCGCTCGTTGTTGAAATATCAATTGTTGCAGTAGTTTTTTCAAATTCTGCTTCTTTCATCTGCGATGCAATTGTTCTTTTCCATATCAAGGCATATAATTTTTGTCCATCATAACTACCGTCAATGGATTCTTTGTCGATATAGGATGGCCTGATGGCTTCGTGTGCCTCCTGGGCTCCTTTAACTTTCGTGGTATAATTTCTCGATTTGGCGTATTTTTTTCCATGCATGGAAATAATAATATCTTTAGTCCTGTTTATAGCTTCGGAGGACAAGTTCGTGGAATCAGTTCTCATATAAGTTATTAACCCGTTTTCGTAGAGGCGCTGTGCCACAGACATTGTTTTGGCAACAGGGAAACCCAGTTTTCTTGAAGCTTCCTGTTGTAATGTTGAGGTTGTAAATGGCGCTGCCGGATTTCTTTTAGAAGGTTTTTTAGTTACCTGTGATACTTTAAATGTTGCATTTTTACATGCATTCAGCAATTTCAGGATG
>CAYSRH010000458.1:0-2063 GCA_964433245.1 uncultured Bacteroidales bacterium
GGTCGCTCTGACCTCATTCGGGGATTGGCATCCGCACCATATTCTGTGATAATAAGTGGCTTGTCCGGTCTTTGGGCATGATGAACATTCAGAAGAAAAGTGTCCAGCTGCCGAATGTCAGGTCTATACCATCCGGGGTACAGATTCCATCCGATAATATCAAATATATGTGTCAGTCCTGCTGAATCGTAAATCGGATACCTTTGGTGATTGACATTCATTGTATAGCGATAAGGATCCTTTTCTTTCGCCAGATCATGTAAGCTTTGCGAAAACTCCTTCAGGTTATCAACATACACTCTTTCCCTTTCGGAAAGATTCGATTCCAACTCTTTATCCTGATAAGGTCTTCGTAATAAAACTTCATTCATGGCACACCAAATAATGATGGAAGGGTGGTTGTAGTATTGATAAATCATCTCCTTCATCATATTTCTGGAATTTTCATAAAACGGTTCTTCATCAGTGATCATATTGACAATAGGAATTTCAATAGAAACAAGTAAACCCATTTCATCACATGCTTCCAGTACGGCAGGATCTTGTGGGTAATGAGCAATGCGTAGAAAATTACCTCCCATTTCCTTTAATAATTCCACATCACGCCTGTGCAGAGCATCCGGCAGTGCATTTCCCATGCCTTCATAATCCTGATGCCTGTTGGCTCCCTGTAACTTATAGGGTTCTCCATTGAGAGAAAATCCTTTCTCCCCGTCAAAGTGATAAAATCGAAAACCCAATGGATTTTCGACACAATCAAGCACCCGCCCTGTATTGCTATTAATAATTTCCGTTCTTACCGTATAGAGTACAGGATCTTCAGGCGACCAAAGAGAAAAACCCCGGAGGTTTTCCTGTGTTTTTTCAAAAGACAGGTTTTCTCCTGCATTTATGCTAAAGGTATCGGAAAAATCAGAAAAAATATTCCGTGACTTATCAAAAATTGTCGTAACAATATCAATGTCAATCTTACTTTCACTATGGTTAACAACATTTCCAAAAACCCTCAGCGTTGCCTCGTCTTCGGTCACTTCAGGTGTTTGAATAAACACCCCTGTTCTGGCTCCATATACAGACATATCAAAGTGTACCTGATCTGTGGCAATGACATACACATCCCTGTATATCCCACCGAAAAACGTCCAGTCGCCGGATAAAGGCGGTATCATCTTGTCCACACTATTATCAACCTTTACAGCGAGTTCATTGTCCCTGCCAAATTTTAACTGATTCGTTATATCAAAAGTGAAACCCGTATATCCTCCCAAATGCTTTCCCAAAAAATTTCCGTTCAAATATACCTCTGCCACCTGATTGGCACCTTCAAAATGAATAAACACCTGTTTTCCTTTTAAATCTTCAGATACTGAAAACACTTTGGTGTACCAGCCAACACCCATATAATAACCTCTCCGCCCATCGGTAACATCCTGCGCATTCCATGTATGGGGCAGATTGATTATTTCCCATCCGGGATTATCAAATTTTACACTTCCCAGCGAGACATCACCTTTTTTAAATTTCCAGTTAGAATTAATTGTAAACTCTTTGCGTTGCGAAAAGGTCGAAAATACCATACAAAACAAGAGAGTGAAAACGAAGACTTTCTTATTGCTTATCATATTTTTTTATATTTGTTTGTATTTTAGTGTTCATTGTATATCATATAAAAACTTAAACCTAAACAAAAATATATAAACTTGGACGATTTACAAAGAAAAAGATGTCCGGGAAAACATTCCGGATTTTTTTTCAAGAAAATAAATCGCTATTTTTGAAAAAAAACAACTGTTATGGAAATACTGTTTTTATTGATTGGCATAGCCATTGGTGGTAGCGTAGTTTATTTTTTCATAAAAAGCCGGCTACAGGGTGATGTCCGTGTTTATGAAGAAAAAATCAGGGCTGTACAAGAATTAAATACAGAATTAAAATCTATTCTGACAGAGAAAGAAGAACTGATTATCAGCCTTACACGTGACATATCAACTTATCAGGCCAACAATAAAAACATGCAGGAAAAGTTAGAAAAGCAAAAAGAAGACATCACCAAACTACACGAA
>CAYSRH010000459.1:0-2057 GCA_964433245.1 uncultured Bacteroidales bacterium
AAGAAATGTTTTTATTGAATTTCATAAATATAGTGCATCTTGACTGGCACAAATATATATAAAAGTTGTTTTATATCAATGTTGCATTGCAACTTATTAAATTAATTTCAGCAAACATAATTCCATACTTTTGGCTTCGCTATGTAAAAAATATACGATTCATATGTTTATAATATAACTTAAAGAACAAATTACAATGTTACATGAACCAGCCGTTACGCTAAAAGAAGATAAATCTTCGAAAGCCAAAAGCAAGCTTGGGATCAAGCTTTTTTTTGTTTATTTCATAATTTACTCGGGTTTTGTTGCCCTTGCAGTTACTTTTCCTGAATTGCTGGGAGTCAAAGTAGTTTTTGGGCTTAACCTTGCCATTACATATGGATTTGGCTTGATCCTGCTGGCAATTGTCATGGGATTTATTTACCACCTGGCTTGCTCCAGGCTTGAAGATAAACTAAACGCAGAGGAGGATTTATCATGATATACGATGTTTCAATTGGTGCCGTACTAATATTCACAGCTTTTGTAGCTCTTGTATTAGGTCTTTCATTTTATTTTTCCCGAAAAACAAAAACAGCAGCGAGTTATTATGCTGCCGGGGGAACGATTCACTGGGGTGTTAATGGGATAGCATTTGCCGGAGACTACCTTTCTGCTGCTTCCTTTCTTGGCATTTGTGGAATGATAGCATTCAGCGGTTATGACGGATTTCTCTACTCCATTGGATTTCTTGGTGGGTGGGTAGTGGCTCTGTTCATTGTTGCTGAACCCCTTAAACGAATGGGAAAATTCACTTTTACAGATGCACTGGATGCCAACTACAATTCTCGCGGTATCAAATTAACCGCTTCTATCAGTACGCTGGTTGTATCTGTTTTCTACCTGATACCACAAATGGTTGGTGCCGGTGATTTGGTTGTTCCTTTATTGGGTCTTCCTCACTGGGCGGGCGTTGTAATTGTAGGATCAGTGGTAATATTCATTGTGGCAACTGCCGGAATGACATCAACAACATATGTGCAATTTATCAAGGGGGGATTATTAATATTCTTCTCAATCATACTGACAGCTTATATTTTGAAACATGGATTAAACCTCCATCCGGGAGGAGATTATCATGAATATATTCAAATTGATGCAACAATAGAAGATGATAAAATCCTGATCGATGATCCTGAATATGCTGTCATGGATGTAGTGGAAGAAAATGGGGAAACCCTTGTCCAGGTATCTGTTGGAGAAAATTTCCGCTGGTTTATGTTAAACCAGGCAGGAGATGAATGGGTACTGGATGAAATGCTCTCCATGACAGATCAGGCAGACGGCACCACGCTTTACAACGGTGCTCCACAGGAAGAACGACAGTTCTACCAGGTGGGTCATTTAAACAAAGTTGTGGTCAACGGAGAAGAGGTAGAAGAGACGGGTCCCTTAGGTGCTTTTGAATTTATTCGCCACTTAGAAGAAAGTGAAGTAATTCGTTTCGAAAAAATTATCTTCTCTCATGGGGAGGACAAAATTACCGCATGGTATCAAAATCTAACCAGCGGAGAAGACATTATGAGACCGGGACTGCGATTTAAGATTATGGGTGCATCGCTGTGGGAGAAAATTAATTTTATTTCGCTGATGCTGGCACTCTTCCTTGGCACATCAGCACTTCCTCATATTTTAATTCGCTACTATACAGTGCCCAGTCAGCGAGATGCCAGAAAATCGACCATCGTTGCCATTGGAGCCATTGGTTTGTTTTATATCTTAACGCTGTTTATGGGACTGGGAGCCATGGTGAATGGGGTGCTGAACATGGAAAGCAGCAACATGTCAGCACCTTTGCTGGCCAAATACTTCGGCGTAGGACTTTTCTCTATTATTTCAGCCATTGCCTTTGCCACCATTTTAGGAACAGTAAGCGGACTTATTGTCGCCTCGTCCGGTGCCATTGCACATGACTTTCTGGATAACTTCCTGAATCTGAAAATGACCGATAAGAAAAAAGTGCTGGCAGGAAAACTTGCTGCCTTTGGAGTTGGTATTTTCGCTATCATTTTGGGTAT
>CAYSRH010000460.1:0-2054 GCA_964433245.1 uncultured Bacteroidales bacterium
TTCTTGCACATTCTGTCCATAAACAAGATTTATTCCACATGTAATAAATGTAATTGCAATCATTTGAAAAAATGTTTTCATATTATTCTCTATTTATATTATTATTATTATTATTATTTGATTTTATTCTAAACACCCAGTCATTCCTGTCAGGAGAAATAAGTTCTAATGTATCCTTTGCTGTAAAATCCCCGTAAAAATGCTGGTCACCCGTCCTCGGGTTGAAAAGATTAACTTTCCATTTTCTTTCAATACTGTCATTTAATAATACATTAAATTTCCAATTCTCATCAATTATATAAATAATATATTCATCGTTACTTTTAAGGCAATAAGCTATACCTCTTTTTGTTAAAACCACGCTATCCAATGGTTCATACTTCCACCATTCCAAAGAAGTAAAAAAATCTTTAACGTGAACTGCTTGATTTTCCCATTCCACATTTCTAGGATTTGCATCGGTTCCAAATTTTGTGTCATGTCGAAATCCTCCAAAATAAGAGGAACCCCAACCGGTAACAAAATAACCGCCGGCCATTGAAATTTGCCAGGTAATGTGCCGCATCCCCCGGACATTTCCCAGACCACTGTGAAATTTTCTGAGATAATAGCCATATTCGGCATTGATTACTGGTTTGTTGTATTGTCGTGCTTCCCTGATGCGCTCATATCTTTTTTTATACACTTGTTGACAATCAGCAATATCAATCTCGGACTCATTGGCAAATACTTTATGATGATATCCTTTTCCCCCGCCATGAACTGCCAGCATTCTATCATGTGGATCCCATTCTGTTATTTCCCTGGCGAGGTTCATTGCCGGCACCTTTGAATCTCCATTAAACACGGGGGCTCTTCCGGGTTTCCATTCACCACCAACGACAAATGCAACATTATAAGCACTATACCGGGCTATAACATACCTGGCATATCTCAATCTGGCTTCTTCATCAGGAAATTCTGCCCATCTTATCAGACTGCCTCCATCATTATTATCTCTGAACCATGCCAAATAAAGCAAGCCCGTAATTCTTTTTTTATGCAAATATTGCAAACGCTCATCCGTAACCTTCCAGAAATCCGGATTAATGCGCTCTTCATTTATACTATCAAAAACCGTTTCACGATAAAAAGCGTCACCGCCTTCATTTACGCCAAAGGCAAGTAATTTAATATTTATAAGGTTATATCCCTGTTCTGCCCGAACATCAATATAATGCTTAACTGATTCAGTATTGCACCCTTCTCCCTCAAGTGGCATGTTGGGAGCGGAAGCATTGGTAAGAGCCCATTGGGTTTCACCGAAGAGCCAAAAAGGTGTACTATCCTGATAAATAAAATGATATGGATGCGATTCCCATACCTTGACTCCACCATGGGTTTCAGCAGCGGCACAAATAAAATCTCCCGAGATTCCGTTCAATCCGTCATCATTTGATTTTATGTTCCATTGCCATTCTCCCTCCACATCAGGAGCAAATCGCAATCCCCATCGATCATCTCCATCCCAAAACAAGGGGATATTTCGTTCTTCCCCTGTTGGTGAAATGAATATAGCATAAGCCATCACCTCTTTGTACGGGTTTTCATAACTTTCAGATTGCTTAAAGTATTCTTCAAATACTGAATATTTGGGAATATAAGTTTTTAATTCCTTTTTTATACATCCTTGACAAAAAACACTTACAGTAATAATCGCTAAAATAATTCTCATAACTATTTATTTTGTTTTTCAATAGCAGCTTCAGCCGCGAATATTTCTTTTAATTTTTTTATTGAATATTTCTCTTCTCTGCTAAAAGTGTATATACCATTTAGTTCTTGCTCTACATCCGTTAATTGTGTATAAGTAAAACCCGATATAGAAGGGTTTTCAAGCAACACCGAAGTTAATCTTTTAATTCTTTCTAATACTTCCTCACCTGATTTACCATAACCCCAGAGTCTGATAAGCGCATCTTTCTCATGTGGTTTTTCTTTATCTGTGAAATTTTGTTGCCAATAAATCCCCCCGTATTCATCCACCATGTATGGTTGTCCGTCATATTTAGCCT
>CAYSRH010000461.1:0-2045 GCA_964433245.1 uncultured Bacteroidales bacterium
TGATTTCCGGGTGTCGGGTGTTACGTACAGCGAGAGGCATCCTTATCGAAATATGCACTTTTTGTAGGACCTGAATTTGCCAGTATTGCAGAGCAAGACTTGAACATAAAGCTGAGAGGCTGGGCAACGATAACCGAAAAACTATGATAAGGGTAAAAACAACCGGTCAACTACTACCTTTCAAAAGCGGCACGGCTTTGCCCAGTCCATTTCCAGCGCCTGGTTATGCCATTTTACCCTTTATTTACAGTTGGTTGTTGATAAAGTCCACAGTGTTAACATATTTGGCTTTAACATCTTCACGTAATGCACTATAGGAGCCAAATAAACTTTCAAACGGGGAGTAAAAATCAGCCAAAGGTACAGGCTTTATTGTGAAATTATTTTTAAAAATCTTTGGCCAATTCAATACATATCCACGTTTAGATTTCTGATTTTTTAAGGGAATATCCCACTCAATAATTGGATGCGTATTTTCAGTTGTTTTCAAAGGTATTGATTTGCTTTTTTGACAAACATAATTGTCAACTGTAATTCCTGCCCATTGCGCTTCCTCCCCTATTTGATAAGCACTTACAAGCGGAACTCCTAAAAACAGACCAAGATCGAGATTAAAAAAGAAGTCACCGTGAGCAATACCGCCACGTAAAGGGACACAACGGTGTAATGAGTTTGAGAAAAGTTCTGAAGATAATATTAAAATTGAATAAAGGTCTTCGGGCAGATCACTCAACGTGAAAATTATTATTGTGTCTGAAAATAGAAATGTTTTTACACGGTCTCTGATAACATGCCCCGAGGAAACTATTTCGATAGAGATTTCATAAATTCTTTCTTTCGCCGCATTTAAATCACTTAATGCACCCCATGCTACATCTTGATTTCTGAGAACAGCCTCCTTCATTCCAAGCATGTCGAAGTGTGCAACGTATCTTGCGTCTTTTCTACTCATGAAAGTGTTTCGCCTGTTAGTTTTGCCTGAGGCATAACAATGTTTATATGGTTTCACTAGTGTCCGGTTAACTTTCAAACAATTTCAGTTGGTTATCTTCAGCAACGTGGCCGAACGTGCTGCCATTCAACCTAAGTGTCTCATATAGTGAGCTTTTTTCAAACAAGGTCACGCTCAAAATCTGTAAAATGGTGTAGAGCCGAAGGTCGTCCAGCATGAGTTTTTTTCTAATTATGGACACCAACACATATACTGACACCGCAATCCATATTTGCGTTTTCACGGCGTTTTCACTTGTACCATAAAATGCTTTTATTCTTAAGTGCTGTTTTATCCATTTAAAGAATAGTTCAATTTGCCATCTAGATCTATATAATTGCGTAACAGTAATTGGATGTATAATGAAGTTGTTTGTTAAAAATGTCAGTTTCTTGCCAGGTTCTTCGTCATAATATTTTATTCGACGAAGTCGATCAGGATAATCTTTCGAACTCATTCGGTCTTTCAATTTGATGCATTGATCACACAAAAGGCCAGTATTTTTGTCAATCTTGTTTGAATATACTCTTTTAAAGGATGTGTTTTTCTTTGTTCTTGTTATAAAAAATGACATGCAATGATTTAAAGAATATAGTCGCTTAAAATCTAAATAGCCTCGATCCATTATATAAAACGCACCAGGCTCCGGTATAATTTTATCCAGAACATTTACATCATGTGTTTTGCCATCTGATATAGATATGAATGCTGGAATGTTTCCCCGCAAGTCCATTAACGTATGTAATTTAATGGCTCCTTTAGTTTTTCTAAATTTTGCCCATGGGAACATCGATAAGCATAAACTTATTGTTGATGAGTCCAAAGCGTAAGCCGTTTCGTCGAGATCAACACCAAAGCTGTCATTAGCGTATATATTTCTCGCTATGCTTATAAGAATATTTGCAAATTCAGAGTATATGTGTGAATCACGTTTTTCATTTGCATCAGCCAGGGTGCTTTTGGAAACATTTCCCTTAATTCCGCTATGGTATAATTTATTATATAGAGAATTTAGACATAGAACAGTATCTCTTAAACTTTCTCTATAGGTTAA
>CAYSRH010000462.1:0-2037 GCA_964433245.1 uncultured Bacteroidales bacterium
ATAGACGGGGATCAGTCTGCACTTTCTGAAAATTTTCCCAGTAAGGGTGGCAGGGCCATCCATAGGGTGGAGGACAAGTTGTATCTCCGGGGTCTCCACCCATTCCGCCTTCGTAACAATAGACCTCTTTGCCAAATAACACCCCCTGATCGGCGAGCGATTTTTTGGTAACATACCAATGTCCGCCCCTGATATTATCATACATAGACTGAATCATCTCATCCACCGTGGTGTTTTCGTCCCATTCGCCTTTATTCTCGCCATTCCAATAGTAAGTTGGTGCATACACGTCAAAGTTTTCTTCCCCACAAAGTTCCATGCGCCTGCGCCCAACATAGCTGTCTTTAATGGATTGAGTTGCCATTGTTCGTTTCACGCGTTCCTTGTCCTTGCCAAATACTTCGTGCCAAATCCGGAAAACATTTTTGCTTAACTTAACATGACCATCTACCCAACCGCCATGTTCCATTACATAATCAAACTGTTGCCTGTATGGCGGAGCCGTATTCCAGGTTTCATTGGAATATTCAAGGTACACCATGAGGTTAGGATCTAATTGATCACGTACAATTTCAGCCATTTTACGGATGGAATAATCGTCTGCTGCATGTGGCGTGTTAAACCATATATGCTTTTTGGTTCGATTACAAAGTTCCACTGCCCATTCATATGCTAAACCGGCATTGTGTGGACCACTTGCCTGATTCCAATAGTGTTTGGGAGTGTGTTCGTCCCAGCTTAAAAACTCTCCATTTTTACGGTTGGTATTAAAAGCTCCCATGAAACGAATCATGTAAAACGGTTCGATCTTTTCGAGATATTGCGGGTGAAAACGCTCGCCTTCCACTTCGTAGAGATGTTCCTGCGATTTCTTGTACAAACGCATATTGCGTACAGGGTCATCGGGATTGGAACGAATTAGAACAAAAGAGATGTTTCTGAAGGTTAAATCACTCTCCTTGTATTTCGGAATGAATAACATTCTTCCTGAATCTGACCGCATAAATTGATTACAGTTTGCATTCGGGTCAGGATCTCCGCAAGCAGGATTTAAATACTGGCGATGATACCAGGAAGTCATCTTAAATTCGCCGTCTCCATCCCAGCGAAGCACATAAATGGTATCCTCTTCCAAAACAGCTGTAGGCGAATTGGAAACCAAATAATTAATCTCCCTGATCGTATCGCTTGTTTCTAAATTAATACAAGGAACCGAAAGTGGATAACCCGAAGAATCGGAAGGTACCTGATATTGTTTGGGGTTGAACATGCGCACAATGGTAAACTTGTTAAGGAACATGTCATTGGGTGAACCACCATTCAGACCAATGCGGAAGCATCTTGGCTGGGAAAAAACATTTCCTGTAAAACAACCCAGTATAATGACTGTTAAAACTACAATTAATCGTGATTTTTTCATGAAAAACATGTTACGAGTAAGTTGCCATTTTAAAATTTTAAACAGGCATATTCAAAAGAAACAGAGGATTTTTACTCTTCAGTTTCTTCTTTCTTCAGTGTTTCCTGAAACTTTTTGGTTCTTATAATTTTAAGTCCTGACACATTCAACTTAGAGAACGGATCCAGAGAGCCTACAACACTAAATTCAGTTCTTCTGTTCAGTGCTCTGCCTTCCTCTGTTTTATTGGATGCTATAGGTCGTTTCTCTCCATACCCTTTAGCTATTAACCTATCCGAATCAATACCTTTCTCAGTTAAATATTTAACTACTGCATCTGCTCTACGTTGAGAAAGCAGCTGATTATATTCAGACGATCCTACACTATCAGTATGCGAACTTATCTCAACAATAATATCCGGTGTTTGACTCATTATAGAATACATTGTTGTATCAATCGTTTTTTTGGCTTCAGGTGTTAGTGTATGTTGATCCGTACCATAATAAATATAGAATACGATCGGCTTATTCGGTATCTCTTCCAAATCAACATCAGGCAATTGTAATGTGTCCGAGCGATTGTAGTTTTTTGTACTGAATTCCTGTGCATTATAAAAATATCCATCTTTCCTGTACAT
>CAYSRH010000463.1:0-2035 GCA_964433245.1 uncultured Bacteroidales bacterium
CCTCTATTTTTGGAGATGAAAATGTAGGTGGCTACGTGCAAACCGGGGGTACCACAAACATCTTAGGTGGCAGCACAGCAACCGGTTACTATTGTTTTAACCTCACTTACACCGGCAACGTGTTCAGTATGTCGGGAGGCACACTCCACATACACGAAGCGCATGGTAAAGGCGGCATTTTTATTAACTCTGATGCAACCAACCAAAACGTAACCGGCGGAACCGTTATTTTTGATATTCAGGACGGCAATGATTTTGAGATTACTTCCAAAGCACCCTTCTGGGATTTGATTATACGTAATTCTAATGGAGGTACAGGAAAACATATTCTAACCAACGGTGAAAATGTGGGCCCCTCCGATGATCCTGTGAATTTAGCCGTACAAGACCTCGTTGTTTTAAATGATTTAACCATAGAAACCGGCACAACAAGAAGTGACGGCACCAACACCTATGGCAGCTATCTGGATTTGGTCCCCGACAACACCAACCCTGCCAATTTATACGTGGGCGGCGACTTAACCATTGAAGACAGTGGTGTGCTCGATGTGTGGGGCTGGAATGGTTCGGATAACAGCCCCAGCGCTTCCGTTACTTTTAATACAGAAAAAGATGGAGTATTCTATATTGGGGATATTACAACTTATTCCGCAGAACTTTTAGAGTTGGATATTTCGTCCAGTATTGATTATCCTCATTTCTGGCGTCTTCCCCTTCATAAATGGACAATTGATAAACCGGGAGCCACCCTGCATATGAGTAGCAAATTACCAAGTAAAGGACAAGACCCATCCGGTGGCGACCCTGCCAAATTTAAACTAAGCAACGGTGGGAAAAATGTTTCACAATTTGCCCCTGTACTTATCCAGGTGTTGGATGCTTTTGAATTGTTAAGCGGCACATTAAACCAAATGGACCCCAATAGTACAGTAGTTGCAGTAGATGCAGACGGAGATGGTAATCTTAATGAAGGAGCCGTAGATGAGACTTATGGACAGGTAGGTGATTCAGTTGCTTACAGTATTAATTTAACTGATGCCAATGTAAAAAATTATGGCACGTGTTTCGTTTACAAGGATGGCATTACCCCGAAAGAAGGTACTGTTACATTTGCAACGTCAGGAAGTGTAGGAACTATTGAAACAAAGGAAGGGGCTTCTTTCGGAAATCTTTATTTTGTACTGAGAAATCACAATGAGGTTGCCATTACAAGCGATTTAGAGATCGGGCGGCTTGAGTACTTATCTGGCGTATTGGATATAGGAACGCATAATTTAAAAGTGGATGTGCTTGAATTCCGCACCGACATTTATGACCCGCCATTCACAGGAGGTGGTAGTCCCAACTATATTCGTATGGCAGGCAACGCCTCAGACGGGGGGATGTCCATTAAAATTCCACGTTCTGTGTATAACTACGGAGATATTGATGAGTTCGAAAATATCGAAGGGTTTGAGAGTAGAAACGCTCCGTATAACAATCCGGATAATATTTGGTTTCCAATAGGTACTGATGCTTCCGGCACCGATAAATATACTCCGGCTATTTGTCACGTCCATAGTGAAGGCACTACCGATGGCGATGAGTATGTAACGGTTAATGTAGTGGACGGGGAACTGCAAACCACGGATTTGAATGGCGGAGATTTGCTTTCCTACTATTTTAATGTAGATTACGAGGGATATGCTTCCGGAGAGGAGGCTAACGTCTCTTGGTTATTTCAATATAATGATGGAGATATTGACGGAGGAACTGAAGGCAATTATGTACCCGGCAAAGTGCTGGATGGTGGAAATTATACGCGTTCTGACGATGGAGGCACCGCTTCCGTAAAAAATGGAGGAGCAGGCAATGATAATGGAGATTTATTAGGAAGTGACCCCAGAAATATTGTTATATACAATGGTACCGGTAGTAGCACAAGCCCGGATCCCGATGATGATATTGAAAGCATAAGTCAGGCCTTGTATAACGGAATGTCAGTCAACACCAACTGGCAAAACGCCTGGCCCAATACCGGCTTTGCCCTCGAAAA
>CAYSRH010000464.1:0-2032 GCA_964433245.1 uncultured Bacteroidales bacterium
AACTTAGATCGCAGGGGATGATAGGACAGGAAAAAAGATTGAAATGTGAAATATTGAATGAATACTTAATGCAAAAATTAATGGTTCATCAGGCGGAACTGGATAGTGTGGAAGTTAGCGATGCTCAGGTAGAAATGCAATTAGAACAACGGTTGAAATATTTTATTGACAGGATCGGGTCAGAAGATAAACTTGAAGATTACTTTGGTAAAACAATTGCTGAAATCAAACGTGATCTGAGGGAATCAGTCTATGAACAAATGTTGATGCAATCTCTTCAGCAGGAAATCGTTGGAGATATTAATGCATCTCCGGCTGAAGTCAAACGTTTTTATGAGACAATGCATCCGGATAGCATTCCTTATGTAGAAACACAAATAAAAATCAGTCAGATTGTTAAATATCCTCCTTATACAGAGGAAGCAATTATGCACATGAAAAATCGCTTGCTTGAAATGAGGAAGCGTATTGTCGAAGGGGAGAGATTCTCAACACTTGCTGTTTTGTATTCTGAGTGTTCTTCTGCTTCAAAAGGTGGTGAGTTAGGCTTTATGTCAAGAGGAGAAATTGATCCTGCTTATGCTGATGCTGCTTTTCGCCTCAATACTCCGGGTAGTGTTTCCAATATCGTGAAAAGTGATTTTGGATATCATATTATCCAACTGATAGAGAAAGATGGCAATAGGATCAATACAAGACATATTTTAATGAATCCGCGCACATCTCCTGATGATGCGAAAAAATTAAGACGAGAACTGGATAGCATCGTCAGGATTATTAGAACAACAGATACATTATCATTTGGCAGAGCAGCCGGAATTTTTTCTGAAGACCCCGATACAAGATCAAACGGAGGACTTGTTGTGAATCCACAGACAAATAGTACTTATTTTGAAATGGATCAGCTTCCGCAAAATGATTATCGTGTTATCAGAGATCTTGCTGAAGGAGAGATTTCAAAACCATTTGAAAGTTTTGACAGAAAAGGAAGACGATCTTTTAAAATCATTTATGTGAATGAAATAATTCCTCCACACAAGGCAAATCTGCAACAGGATTATAGCATGATAAAAAAAGTTATAGAAGATCATAAAAGGCAGGAAATACTGATGGAATGGTTAAAGGATAAAAAGTCCAGGACTTTTTTGAAGATCAGTGACCGTTATGATCATTGTGGAGATATTCTGCAAATGTGGACGAAGTGATGCATGCAAATATTTATGATGTTTTAGCTGTTAATAATCATGCACAGATCATTGTTTGTTTTTTCATTGTTTGTTTTTTCTGTTTTTTTATTTGCTCAAAAGGGGAAACAGGGGCAAGGGGTAAAGTTTGATGCGAACAGCATGCAAATGGACAAGGACATAGCTCCCGATGCCCGCAGGTTGATAGGAAATGTCTCTTTTCGGCATGAAGGAGCTGTTATGTATTGTGATAGCGCCTATTTTTATTCGGAAAGAAATTCCCTTGATGCTTATGGAAATGTTGTTGTTAACCGGGGAGATACGATCTTTTTATACGCTGAAGAATTGTTCTATAATGGTAATTCAAAACAGATCAAAGGACTTTATAATGTCCGCCTTGTTGATGATTCAACGGTGCTTTATACAGATACGCTGTATTATAATATGCATACAGATATCGGTTTTTTTCCTGATGACGGGACAATTATCAATAAAAATGACACGTTAAACAGTATCAGAGGCACTTATTATAGCCGGGAAAACTTATTCCTTTTTCAGGATTCTGTTGAAGTCCGAACACCAAAGTACAGGATTTATTCTGATACCCTGCAATACCATACAAACAAAAAGAAAGTATTATTTTCCGGTCCTACACGAATGTATGGTGACAGCTCATATATCTATTGTGAACAGGGAATTTATTATACAGATGTTGATATAGCTGAGTTGTCTGTTCATGCCTCTTTGTTGTATAAGACCAATAGTGTTCATGCTGATAGTATTTATTATAGTAAACCGGAAGATTATGCAGAGACCTTTCATTCTGTTGAAATTGCCGATACTGTTGA
>CAYSRH010000465.1:0-2031 GCA_964433245.1 uncultured Bacteroidales bacterium
GGCACGTTCTTTGTCAATTGCTTCTTCGATTCCTTATGGGAAATCTCTCAGATTAGAGGAAATGCGGGATTTGACGGGACAACTTTTGGCTTGTCAGGAACCGGCTTACACCTCTACAGGGAAAAAAACACTTACGATACTCACCTCTGATGAACTTGAAAAACGACTATGACCATGAACCATTTTGGCTTTAAACAAGATTACGCACCTGCTGTCAAAAACCTGATCATTATCAATGTGATCCTGTTTGTCGCAACTTATCTTTTTATTTTTGCTTTTAACGTTGACCTCACAAGACTGCTGGGGCTCTATTATTTTAAATCTGATTTTTTTAAGCCTTTCCAGATCGTTACCCACATGTTTATGCATGGCGGGATGTTTCATATTTTCTTCAACATGTTTATGTTGTGGATGTTTGGCAGAATATTGGAACAGGTATGGGGAACCAAACGTTTTCTGATCTTTTATTTTGTTACCGGTCTTGGTGCCGCAGGTTTGCATATATTGGTGAATTACCTTAGTCTTATGCCTATGGAACAGGCAGCTACTGCATTTTCAAACACCCCGACACCTGATCTTTTTACTGCTTTTCTAAGGCAATATTACCCCTCTCACAACTGGGGAGAATTTATCACCTCATGGCAAAGGTTCCCGGATAACATAAGCTATATAAATGAAGCCGTTTCCCGTGTAGAACTTGTTGTTGACAGCAGATACAACATCCCTACTGTCGGAGCTTCAGGGGCTGTATATGGTGTGCTTCTCGGATTTGCCATGCTTTTTCCTAACACCCCGCTTTTTATCTGGTTTATCCCAATTCCTGTCAAAGCCAAATGGGTGGTAACAGGAGCGATCCTTATTGAACTGTGGCAAGGTATCAATATGCCGGGCAGCAATATTGCACACTTCGCACATCTCGGCGGAATGCTGTTTGGATTTTTGCTGATAAAATACTGGAATACCAACAGAACGAATTATTATTAAATATTTTAGTTAACAAGAACATACGTTCAGGTTAGCTGAAAAAGTCATTAAAATATATGATTGTTGACGAAATAAAAAAATCATTTTCTTCCGGGACCATGCTGACAAAGATCATCTATGTCAATATTGGACTGTTTTTACTGTTAAATATCATTGGTGTTTTCTTTTTCCTTTTTGCCACCCCCTTTGACATCGACTCTTTGACAAGAGCTGTTTTTGGCGTGCCATCAAATCTTTCTAAATTACTGATCAAGCCCTGGACACTCATTACCTATATGTTTACCCATACCGGTTTTCTGCATATGTTGTTTAATGTATTGTGGCTCTATTGGTTTGGGAGGGTTTTTCTTTCTTTTTTCGGCGAAAAGAAAATGCTTAGCCTGTATCTTCTCGGAGGGCTTATCGGAGCCGTCTTTTATGTTGCCAGCTACAATATCTTCCCCGTTTTCAGCGAAGCCGTATTTCTCTCTACCTGTATCGGAGCTTCTGCATCGCTTATGGCAATCGCATTGGCAATTGCTGTTTACCAGCCAAACTACACCTTTCACTTATTGTTTCTGGGTCCGGTCAAAATCAAATACATCGCCATGTTCTTTGTTTTTACGGATATCCTGATGATTGGTGATAGCAACAGTGGCGGACACATGGCCCATCTCGGCGGCGCCTTTATGGGCTATCTCTTTGCTTATCAGTATAAAAATAAAGGCGTGGATTTAACCCGCCGCATGACAAGATTCCTTGATGCTTTTGTTACCTTCTTCAAACCACGCCCAAAGATGAAAGTAAGCTACAAGAATCCCCGGCAAATGTCAGACACAGAATACAATTATACAAAAAAGGTAAAACAGGAAGAAATAGACAAAATCCTTGATAAAATCGCCAAAAACGGATACAACAGTCTCAGCAGCGAAGAAAAAAAGAAATTGTTTGATATGAAATAAAAAAAATATTTGCCGGATTTATTTTTTTTATTAATGATTTAACAATACTAGTGATGCGTTAATTATTGTATTTTATTCTGAACATATTGATATCATTGGTTTTCAA
>CAYSRH010000466.1:0-2024 GCA_964433245.1 uncultured Bacteroidales bacterium
GAGTGATCTGATTCGAGGCGTTTGCGGGTACGGGGATGGGTGGTGACGATGACGGGTTTGTTGTATTTTTCGGCCAACTGATTTAAAACATTGATGATTTTTTGTAGGTTTTTAGGGTTATCTACATTCTCTTCCCTGTGGGTGGAAACAACAAAATATTCTTTTTCCTTTAATTTGAGTTTTGCTAAGATGTCAGATTGTGCTATTTTGGACTTGTAATAATCCAGCACCTCTTTCATCGGTGATCCTGTAAGATATATCCTTCTGTGTTGCAATCCTTCTGATAACAAATGGCGCCTGGCATGTTCTGTATAAACCAGGTTAAAATCTGCAATATGATCTATAATGCGCCTGTTTACCTCTTCCGGCACATTGAAATCGAAACTGCGGTTGCCGGCTTCCATATGAAAAACCGGGATGTGTAAGCGTTTGGCAATATATGCGGACAAACATGAATTGGTGTCGCCCAGCACCAACAGTGCATCAGGCTTTTCTTTTAGCATGATCTCTTCCGATTTACGGATGATATCGCCTACCGCACCACCCAGTGATGACCGGTCAACATCCAAAAAATAATCGGGCTTACGCAATTCCAGATCATTCCAAAATATCTCATTCAACTCATAATCATAGTTCTGACCAGTATGAACGATTATCTGGTTAACATGTTGATCGAGTAGCGCCATGGTACGCGACAGGCGGATGATTTCCGGGCGGGTACCTACTATTGTCATTATTTTTAACTTTTTCATACTTTTATTTTTTTAGTAACGTGATGTGTGATGCGTGATGCGTAAGGCGTAATGCGTGATGCGTGATGCGTGAAGTGTAAAGCGTGAAGTGTAATGTGTAATATAAAATTCTTCTCTTACACATCTCGCATTACGCTTCACTGATTACGCTTCACTGATTACGCATTAAACCTCCTCATAAAACGTATCCGCATCCTCAGCATCAAAAAACTCATTAATCCAAAATATCGTAAACAATTCATCATCTCCAATATTTGTAATATTATGTGTAAACCAGACTGGCATATCAACAAATGATGGCTGGTTTCCATCTAACGCAAAAGTCAACACTTCATCTGTACCTATCCTGCGCAATTGAATTTTTGCTTTGCCTTTGATTACTGCAAAACGCTCTGCCTTGCGGGTATGGTAATGATTGCCTCGTGTAATGCCCGGGGCTGTTGTAGAAAAAGAGATTTGCCCTCCACTGTTGGCCTTTATTGTTTCTACGAAAGATCCTCGCTGATCGGTTTTTAGTTTTAAATGAAAAGGAAAGAAACTGCTGTGGCCAATATAACAAACAAAAGTGTTGAACAAGTTTCTTGTGAAAGCATCCGACAGATCAGGGAAGATCCCCTTTTCAAAATATTCCGCTTTGAATTCGTTTAATTTTTTCAACAACGCAGACACCTTGATCTCAGCAGTATGTTCTACCGGCACAAAATCAATGATTGCATCGTTGCTTTTTTCTTTACGCATTGCGACAATATGCGAAAATATCTCTTCCACCAGCTCGTTGATATAAATCAGTTTCATTTGGCCGTCCACCTCAATTTTGGGTTGCTCGTTGTGCGTTAACTGGTGGCAAAAGGTGGCCACCACCGAATTGTAATACGGATTGCCAAAGGGGCCAAAGACATTGGGAATAAGCAGTCCGGTAAAGCAGGCATTGTTACGTTCTGCCCATTGCTCGAAGAGCAGACGCCCTTCTTTTTTGGAGTTACCGTAAGGGTTATCCCGTTCTTCCTGGGTGCTGGAAGAAAATAGTATGTGAGGGGTTGAGCCGGTTGTTTCGCAGGCTGCAATAAGTTGCCTGACCAACTGAATGTTTGTTTTATAAATGGTTTCCTGATCATTGTGCCGGTTGAGTGCTGCTAAATGCACAATCGCATCACATGATTGCACGAATGCCTTTAATTTATCATCGCTTTCAAAATAACTATCTTCAAAGGGAATACGGTCTATGCCTTTTTGAAGTCCAAGGTAATTGTAAAGATGAGTGCCCATGAAGCC
>CAYSRH010000467.1:0-2017 GCA_964433245.1 uncultured Bacteroidales bacterium
GCGGCTGTATTTAATATTAGGGGAGCTCAAATGGCATTCACAACAGACTCCTTTGTTGTCAACCCGCTATTTTTCCCGGGTGGAGACATCGGAAAACTGGCTGTATGCGGCACGGTGAACGATCTAACTGTTTCCGGTGCGAATCCACTGTACCTGAGTGCAGGATTTATCATTGAAGAAGGATTTGAAATTGACCTGCTTAAAAGAATTGTCCTGTCAATGGCAGCAGAGGCAAGACATGCTGGAGTGAAAATCGTCACCGGAGATACAAAAGTTGTTGAAAAAGGCTGCTGCGACAAATTGTTTATCAACACGTCCGGGGTTGGTTTTGTACCGGAACAGCGCTTGCATTTGTGGAAAGGTAGCAATATAGCCCCCGGAGACCAGGTTATTGTCAATGGTACGCTTGGCGATCACGGCATAGGCATCATGACTGAGAGGAACAAACTTCCTGTGCAACATCCGGTTAAATCTGATTGTGCCAGTCTGAACCACCTCATCTCCGCCGTGATGCCTCTTGCAGCAAATATCAGTTTTATGCGCGATTTAACACGTGGCGGACTGGCTGCCGGTCTGAACGAAGTGGCAGAAAAAAAAACTGTCGGAATTGATATTGATGAACAACATATTCCTGTCAGACCGGAAGTTGAAGGTTTATGTGAACTACTGGGCTTTGATCCTGTTTTTGTTGCGAATGAGGGGAAATGTATGTTCATTGTAAAACCTGCTTTTAGCGAACAAATTTTGAGAATATTACGTTCACAATTATTAGGAAAGGAAAGCAAAATTATCGGCCAGGTCACAGATAAGCATCCTGGCATGATTCACATAAAAACAACCATTGGCGGGACACGAATTCTCCGTTTGCCGGAGGGCGATCAACTGCCGAGGATTTGTTAAAATCAATATCCTGGTTATGCATGAACTGTCTATAGCGTTAAATATCCTTGACATTGTCAAAAATACTGTAAAAGAGAAAAATATTTGTAGTGTAAAAGCATTAACACTTGAAATAGGCGATTTGTCCGGTGTAGAAACTGAAGCTCTAACCTTGGCCATGCAAACAGCCTGTCAGGGGACAATACTGGAACATGCAAAAAAGAAAATCATACATATAGAAGCTCTGGCCTGTTGCAGACAATGCAACCATACATTTCCGTGCAGGGATTTTATTGATATATGCCCTGAATGCGGAGGCACCATGTTTGATATTGTGCAGGGAAAAGAACTACGGATTAAAAATATTGTAGCTGAGGAATGAATTGTAATTTTGAAAATAAGTTTGTATCTTTCGTATTACCAAAACAATAAAATAACAATCCTATGTGTGAAAATTGTGGCTGCGGCCAGTCTGAAGAACAAACAACATACCTGATTCCCGGTGAGCAGGGCAATTCTGCCGGTAAAACAAAAATTCCTGGGCAGCATCATATAAAAAACCATGATCATCATCATGAACAAGGACACAATCACACTCATGATCATCATGATCATGACCATGACCATGACCATGACCATCACAGCCATGAACATGGTCATTCCCACACGATTGACCTGGAGATTGACATTCTTCATAAAAACAACCTCATGGCAGAACGCAACAGGGGATATTTTGAAGCAAAAAATATCCGGTGCTTTAATTTTGTGAGTTCCCCGGGGTCAGGGAAAACAACCCTGTTGGAGAAAACAATTCCCGTTCTGCAGGGCGAAAACAAAATCTTTGTCGTAGAAGGAGATCAGCAAACCTCGCTTGATGCTGAGAGAATATACAAAACCGGCGCTAAAAGTATTCAGATTAACACCGGAAACGGATGTCATCTGGATGCCACAATGATTAATAACGCTGTGAAAAAACTTCAGCCTGATGATTCTTCTGTTATCTTCATCGAAAATGTCGGTAATCTGGTTTGTCCTGCATTGTTTGATCTGGGCGAACATAAACGTGTATTGCTTGTGTCTGTTACCGAAGGTGAAGATAAACCCCTGAAATATCCTGTAATGTTTGAAAAATCACATC
>CAYSRH010000468.1:0-2015 GCA_964433245.1 uncultured Bacteroidales bacterium
GCCGGGCTTTATAAGAAAACTTTTTATTTCTACCCCCTCCCCATTTTTGATCCGGCATACCTTAGGCAAACCATGCAGGAAAATATAGTATATTATGGAATTTACAAGGATGATCAATTGATAGCAGCTGCCTCAAGCGAAAAAGATGAAAAATGGAAAGCCGTAGAAATGACTGATTTTGCTGTATCAATGCAACATCGTGGAATGAAACTTGCAAATTATCTCTTACATCATATGGAAAAAGAAATGAAGAATGAAGGTTTTCATTGTCTTTTTACCATTGCACGTTTGCATGAGCCGGCAATGAATATTACTTTTATGAAATCAGGCTACAAATACTCCGGAACTTTAGTTAATAACACCAACATTGCCGGAAAAATTGAGAGCATGAATATTCTGTATAAAAATTTATGACATCCGGTTTTTATAATCATCATAGCCGAATTTTTTTAGCAATCTGAATTTTCCCAGGGTATCAACCATTCCTATTGAAGGATGTGCTACACCGTTAAACATGGTTGTTTTTACTATGGTATAGTGCATCATGTCCTTGAAAACTATCTTATCCCCTATTTTTAATAGATTTTCGAAGGACCATTCTCCTATATAATCTCCTGCAAGACAGCTATTTCCTCCCAATCTGTATGCAGGCTTTCCCTCCACAGGTTCAGTTGCATTCAGTACTTCAGGTTTATAAGGCATTTCGAGGCAGTCAGGCATATGGCAGGTAAAAGAGACATCCAGTATTGCTGTTTCAATATTTCTTCCTTTTACTATATCCAATACAGTTGAAACCAGGTAGCCTGCCTGCCATGCAAAAGCACTTCCGGGTTCCAGTATCACTTCTACATTATATTTTTCTTTAAAATTTCTGATCACCTGAATCAAGTGCTCAATATCATATCCTTCTTTTGTTATCAGGTGTCCACCACCCATATTGACCCACTTGACCTGATGCAAGTACTTTGCAAATGGGCTTTCCATCGCCCGTAATGTTTCTTCTAAAGCAAAAGATGAAGATTCGCAAAGGGCATGAAAATGTAAGCCATCCACATATTCAGGAAGTGTTTCAGGCATATGCTCACACAATACACCCAAACGCGAATCCGGTAAAGCCGGATTATAAAGATCAACCGAAACATTTGAATACTCAGGATTCACACGAATTCCAATTTGTATATCAGCATTCTTTTTTTTTACAAATCCGGCATACTTTTCTGCCTGAGAAAAAGAATTAAAAGAAATATGAGAAATAAAAGGAATATATTTTTCTATGTTTTTATCATCATAAGCAGGAGCATAAAGGTGTCCTTTGGCATTCATTTCATCAAAACCCAATCTTGCCTCATTCAATGAACTCACAGAAACACCTGATACATATGCACGAACAAGAGGAAATACTTTCCACATGGCAAATGCTTTGAAAGACATGATAATTTTGGCTCCGGCACGCTCCCCTACGGTACGAATCAACTGCAAGTTTCTCTTGAACGCTTCTTCTTCCAGAACATAGCAGGGAGAAGGTATTTGAGAAAAATCTTTCATTACAGTTCGATATCTATGTTATGCAATTCATGCCAGGGCAATCCATTCTTTTTCAATACTTCCATAAAAGGATCGGGGTCAAACTCTTCCACATTAAAAACGCCTGTTTTTTTCCATAGCCCTTTCAGGTACATCATGGCACCAATCATAGCAGGAACCCCGGTGGTATAACTAACTGACTGCGCTCCGGTTTCTCTGTAAGCCTGTTGATGAAAACAATTGTTATAGATATAGTATGTTTTTTCTTTCCCGTCTTTCATCCCTCTGATCCGGCATCCGATAGATGTTTCACCTTCGTAGTTTTCACCCAATTCTCCCGGATCAGGCAACACAGCTTTCAGAAACTGCAAAGGCACGATCTCTCTTCCTTCGTACATAACAGGCGCAATGTTTGCCATACCTATATTTTGAATAACACGCAGGTGTGTCAGATACTCCTGCCCGAAAGTCATCCAGAAACGAGCCCGTTT
>CAYSRH010000469.1:0-2012 GCA_964433245.1 uncultured Bacteroidales bacterium
ATCAGAATATTCGTTTACCAGTTTTTCACCCCACATTCCAACACCTCTTATACCTGTACCAACCAGTACTATTTTCAATTTCTCTCCTGAAGACTTATTTACAGCCTGAACAGTAGCAGGAAATATTGATGCCAAACTTGCAATAGTTGTTGTCTTTAAAAAATTTCTTCTGTCCATAATAAGTCGGTTTTTGTTCAAATGAGTTCAAATATATCAATTCTTTTTACAATTTCACATTTAAAAATCTACTTTTTTTTATCAAATCCTACTCTACTTTCCTACCTGCTCATCTATCATATATTTATACCAGGCTGATCCAAATGCTAATCTGTTTATCCTGTTAAATTTATTTGAATATCAATAAATTTATTGAATTTTTTGAATTTTCCTTAAGATTTCAAATTTGTTAACATTTTCACATCTATCGGTCTGAGTTTCCCTGTATCCATCACACCACAATTAAGCAATAAGTTAGCCTGCATTTGTCCGGCAATATTCAGATAATCTAAAATTTTTTCTTTAGGAGCGATCGAATCATCCCACGCATGCCAAAACCAGTTTCCGGATGGGAATTTTTCATTCCCTTTGATTGACATGGTCGTTTCTATTTGCATGGGCAGATATACTTCTTTACCCAACCAATCCCACACTTTTCTGTCATAGGGATTCACCTCTGTGTATTTTTCTCCACTTCTTACATCAACAGGAAGCAGGGGGACCCCCGGATAGGCTGAGGTAGAATTATTCATTACCATACAATTGGGTTGCAAACGCTTAATATACTGATAAATATGGTCTATTTGCCAACGATATGCCCCTTCCATTCGCCATGCTTTTATAAATTCCTCATCTCTTTCCAAAGTTTGAGGGATTCCTTGTATTTTTTCTCCCGCATCATCTTTGATGGGCTTCACCCAACCAGATTGTTGCTTTCTCCAAAAACCATCAAACCACATCTCACATACATCTCCGTAATTGGTCAAAAGTTCTTCCAGTTGTCCCTTCATAAAATAATCAACATATTTGTATTCATCTTCATCATGAGATTTTTCTCTACGATCCCAGGAAGAATAATACAATCCGAGTTTCAATCCATACTTTTTAGCCGACTTGGCTAATTCTCCCACCACATCAGTTGGATTGGGTGTATTGGCTACAGAATAATCAGTATATTTTGTTGGCCACAAGCAAAAACCATCATGGTGTTTGGTTACAAGGACGATATAGGTCATGCCTGCTGCTTTAGCTACTTCACACCACTGATCAGTATCCAATTCCGTTGGATTGTAAGCCGAGATATCCAGTGTACCGTCACTCCACTCTTTATCATAATAGGTATTAATCCCAAAATGAATAAACATCCCAAATTTCATATCCATCCATGACTGCTGTGCCGGCGTTGGCTTGATGTCAGGATTATTTTCCGGTATAACAGGCTCCCCGGCAACTTCCTTCTTGCTATTCTCTGCACAAGAAGAACCCAACAACATAGATGAAGCGGCGACACTTCCCAATACTGATTTCTTTAAAAAATCTCTCCTGTTTGAACTCATAATAATAGAATTAAAAATTTATAATGTATTAATCTTAATAGACAGAAAAACATGTCAGCTAATATACAATTTTTTCTTTACCTTCCTTGAGAAAAAAGATAAAACCCTATGCCATCCATATAATTTGATAAGGGGACAACTCCATGTCTTTGCCTTGCAGGTATTGATTTTCTGAAAGCAAATCAATGCCTTGCAAATTCTCAGTCTGAATCCATGAATAATCGAAGGCAACCGATTTTGAAGAAAAGTTTGCGATAACATACAAGCATTGTTCCCCTACACTTCGTTTTATAACAAACAACTTATCGGAAACCATTATAATTTTTTGTCTGGCATTCGGATGAAATAACGCCTGCTGTTTCCTGATTTCTATTCGTCTTAGGAGTTCGAAGAATATTTCCTGTTGAAGACCATTCCCGGACAAGATATTTTGCACTTCATTTTCGTTATACTTTCTCC
>CAYSRH010000470.1:0-2006 GCA_964433245.1 uncultured Bacteroidales bacterium
AAAAGTGCGGAACTCAGGAAAAATATCTACACATATAATTAAAATATTGGAAGAGGGAGATGTATTCTTATTTATGAGAATTTATCAGGGGAAATGTTGCCGTATCATTTGTATCAAATTTCTTCTCCTGACCTTGTACATTAATCACCACAGGATCTGCCCAGCCTTTATCAAATGACACATCAATTTTTTTGTGATTTATAAAAAGTTTGATCCAGTGACTGCGGTAGATAATGCTAAAGCGCAGGGATTTTATATGTTCCGGAAGCCTTGGGTTTAGCCAAAGTATTTCATCACGGAATTCCAGTCCGGTGTAGCATCGCTGGATTAAATCAACCGTACCCGCCATCGCACCAAGATGGATGCCTTCCGGCGTGGTACCTCCCTGAACATCTTTGAAGTCACTAATCAGGGCTGTCTCAAAACTTTTCCAGGAGCGCTTACGGTCGGAACGTGCATATACCCATGAATGAATGACCTGACTTAAGGTGGAGCCGTGAGATGTCACTTTTTGATAATAATCGATGTTTGCAGGTATATATTCCGGTTTGAATGCATAGCCTAGTTTTTCAAACAATTGCACAAGATTTTCCGAAGAAAAAAGATAAAAAAGCATTAGGACATCGGCTTGTTTTGAAACACGATACCTGTTCGGTGTATCATTTTCTTTTTCGAGAATCCGATCGAGTCGCATTATTTTACCATATTTTTTGTGATATGTATCCCAGTCAAGCTCTTTTAAATTATCAAAGCCCTGAAACTGAAGAATAATTTTGTCATCGAGAAAAGGAACAAACATCCGTTCAGTTATGTGTTTCCAGCGTTTGACATCATCTTCATCGAATCCTACCCTCTGACCCAGTTCTTTTGTCACGTTTTCATCAAACATATCAATAAGTTCGAGTGCTTTTTGTATAACCCAGACAGCCATCACATTGGTGTAGGCATTATTATTCAATCCCTGGGCATTTGAATCAGGATACTTGGTGTGATATTCATCCGGACCCATCACACCATGTATCTCATAGCGGTCTCTTTTCGGATTTAACTGGGCAATGCTGGACCAAAACAAGGCAGTATTAAAAATAATCTCAGCGCCATAGCTTGTCAAAAAATCCCTGTCTTTAGTTGCTTGATAATACTGCCAGACATTATAAGGAATGGCTGCATTGATATGACGTTGCAGGTGCGAATTATCCGGAGTCCAATTGCCGGATTTGGGATTCAGGTGAATAAGTTGACTCTCTTCACGACCATTACTGCCGCTTTGCCAGGGATACATAGCACCACAATACCCGTTCTTCCCCGCCAGTTCACGTGCTTCATTCAGTCGCCGGTAACGGTACATAAGCAACGACCGTACCAACTGGGGATTATGCACATTCAGCAGGGGAAAAATATACAGTTCGTCCCAGAAAACATGTCCACGGTAAGCCTCTCCATGCCATCCTCGTGAGGGAACGCCGACATCAAGACCAATGCTGTTCTTTGATACCGTCTGATAAAGATGAAATAAATGTAAGCGTAAAATTAATAAATCATTATTTTCTGTTTCTGTTTCCATTTCAATGTCCGAGCGATCCCATATTTGCTTCCAGGCAAGTTTATGTTTTTCGAATATCATGGCAAATGAATCCAACCTATCCAGTTTTGTCTGACATTCAGTAAGGGGATCGCTGATGGCAAAATCTTTCGAAGTAAAAACTGCAACCAACTTCTCCACTTTAATGGGTTGTAGCTTTTTACATTGGAAGGAAATATCCTGGTATAATTCCTCTTTCTCTTTAACAACATCCCTGGCTTTTTTGATCTCTCTTTCATTTAGATAAACAGAGGTCTTACACCCCTGACACATCAGCACCTGGGATTGTTTGGTTTTACTCAGAAGAAATAATGATTTCTCACTTAAAACATCTTTATCAATAACATCCAGGTGTTTTCCTTTTAGATCGCTGTAGCGTGCAACGCCATTATTTTCTACCGACCCGTCAATCCCTGACCTTATG
>CAYSRH010000471.1:0-1994 GCA_964433245.1 uncultured Bacteroidales bacterium
AAAGGTTTTTATAGGTAATAGCCAGATTAAGGTAATACCGATCATAAATATAAAACACCTCATCCTGTGGATATTGTTTCGCCGGCTGCCTGTTAAAATAACGAACATAGGGTGATACATATAGATTACGATAACTGGCATCCACGCCCAGGTTTGCTGTATATCTTGGCACAGCAAGCATCTCTCCGCTCTCGTTTATGGCAAGCGTTTCAGTAATAGGGTTGGCTTTTATCTCAAAGCGGGAATTATTATAACCGGCATTGCCCCATACAGAAAAAAAGCGGGACGGCATGGAACGAAAGCTGAATTCCATTCCGTATCCCTTCATATCGCCTGCATTGGTAAAAGGTCGATACCACAAAATATAGTCTTCCAATTCCTGATAATAAACATTCACAGACATCCTGGTATGGTCAAATAAATAAATTATATTCTGCCATTCATAAGCAGTAAGTTTTTCCGGTCGTTCTGCCAAAGTATTTTTTATATAATCATCCTGAACATTCCACTTGATATTTTGTGTGCTCATCCAGGGGGCAGGCAGCCGATGAGAGCGATTGTACATTAATTTCGTCGTCCACTCCTGAAACGGGCTGTAAATCAATGCAAACCTTGGACTGGGATAAAATTTTGTATGTTCAAGGATCGTACTGTAATCTAACCTTATTGCAGCATTAACCGAAATTTTTTCAGTTATATCATATTGATCTGACACATATATTCCTGCGTTATAAGTATCATTTGGTTTTACCAATTGATTCATTATGCTCAAACTGTCAGGATGTACAGACAAGGTCTGGGGCTGCCATTTGTAAACATAATTATGCCGGTTTTGGTAATAGAAGAACTGCCCACCGATCTGCAAATAGTTATTGGCTGTTTGGTGTGTTAACAATACATCTCCCTTATAAACTTTTTGATTCAGGTCATAACTTTCAGGGTACTTTACAGGATCCACTGCATCAATGGTTTGTGCTCTAACCATCCGCTTACTGGCATAACTCCCTTTAACGGTAAGGCTGACGCGATCGTTAAGCAATTGTTCATTCCCCAAAATCAACTTGTCCAGGTAATCATGCCTGTGTCCTGCTGCACTCATCCCTTTCATATCGTCATATACTGAAAGCAAAGGCATCGTTGCATTGAGAGACGAATATTGCATAAACCACTCATCCATTCTAGCATCAGCATACAAAAAGTAACTGGGATTCAACTGCCCTACCCGCCCTTGCCTGTAAGGAAGTGTATCCGGATCAAAAGCAGTAAAGCCATCCTGTTGCATCCCGGTAAAAGAAACATTGACATAATTTTTTTCATCCCATTTTTTTCCAAACTGTGCCGTAGCGCTTATTTTATTATTTGTTGCCACGCTTGCAACAACACCACTTTGCCCGTCTTTTTTTGTGATCAGGTTAACTATTGATGTTAACGTTTCCGGACCGTACAGAACAGACCCCGGACCAACAATTACTTCAACCCGTTCAATATTATCAAGATTTATAGGTCCATTCAGAATTTCGGTTTCTGTTACCTGGTTGATATTATGACCATTGATCATAAAGGTGATTTTTTCATTTTCGTTTGGCGCAACACCTCTTACCTGCCCGACAAACTGAAGGTCACGATGAAACACATTGAATCCGGGAATGGTAACCAGCAAATCCTGTAAATTTCTATACCCCCGCTGCTGGATTTGTTCCTTTGTCACAACATACATAACATTTGGGGCTTTATCAATTGGCTCATCCATTTTACTTGGGGTCTGCACCCTGATGTTCATTAATTCTGCCAAAGACATAGTAAAAATGGTATCCCTTTCTTTCGCATTAAGGTCAAAAGAAACAAACACCATCAGGCAAAAAAAACAAAAAAGTCTGTTTGGTAAAATTTCGGACATTAACTATTTTAACTTTTGTGTTTAATATATCTTCAAACACTAATTTAGTAATTATCCCCAAAAATATAGTTATATTTCAAAAAAAGTGTTCTTAATC
>CAYSRH010000472.1:0-1983 GCA_964433245.1 uncultured Bacteroidales bacterium
GTGCCATCTTACTATTCTGTTATAATTTATACTATTTTAATTGTTTTGTTTAACACAGGACACTGCCCTGTCTATTTACTAATGCACCTTTGGTGCAAATTGTCCTGTTTTTAGACTTACTATCTGAATTTTGGTTTAATAAACCAGACATCCTGAAAAGTTAAATTAATCCAAAAAAACTGATACTGCTCCTTTATCAAGTTATGTTCTGTTGTACCCCTTGCCCCGACCTCATAAGATATATTAATTGTATTATGTGAGTAGCGGAAGGGAAAGCCAAGACCTACTGTAAATGACTGGTCTGACAAGTGATGATCACCATACTTCAGGTTTGAATTTCCCATCCTTCCCCCGACCCTGTACCTGATTCTGTTAAGATATCCTGTAAAAGCCAAAGCATTTGGAATATACTCAAGACCCAATGATACAAACTGGCTGTTTTCATAATTTGCATTGTCTTCCACCTGTCCCCATGAATGAAATTCATAATCCATCCCGACAAGAAAAATATTCTCCATTCCCAAACTAAAGCCTACCCTTAGAGAAGATGGTAAACCAACATGAACACGCTCATCCTGATAATGATCCAATGTGTCTTCATAACCAAAATTTGAGGAAACAATCCCTGCATACGATTCTCTCGCAGATAATTTTTTCTGATGTTGATATGTCGCTCCAAGTGTGTAATTCCATTTTTCAAGAAATGTGTTTTCGTATTGTGCCCCAAAAGCAAAAGAAAAATCACTGACATTGACCCTTCTTTCTATGGAAGTGGAAAAAACCGATTGATCGACAGGCTCCAAAGATTCTTCCCGATTTATAAATCCAAAGAAATACGAACTGTTGATCCCAATGGAAAGATTTGGCGTAAGTTGAAAAGCATTGCCCCAAAAAAACCTGTTCAATCCTCCGACTCCCCGGTAATAATAATTTACATCTGTTGATGAACCATCACCAAACGCAAGGGTATGTGTCTCTTTAACAGAATAACCTACACTGCTATATGGCAATACCCCGACAGAAGATTTCCACCACCTCGTCAGAGGAAAAGCAATAACAATTGTATTCAAGGACATATCATCCGTATAAGCCGAAGATGTTGCCGTTTGTAACTTCGTATAATATCCTGACAAGCCAAAATCCAGAATAAAACTGTTGGTATCCTGAGAAGTATAGGAAGCAGGATTTCTGTGATTTATATACTGAAACGAACGTAAACCCGATGATATTCCACCCATTCCATGGGATCGGCTAAAATTTTCACGGGATAAATTCCCAACCCCTTCAAAAGAATAAGGCGAAAAAGACGACTGCCCCGCAGCAAGAAATGGTGATAATATGGTGATAATCAGAAGTTTTCTCATTGGATGTTATATGTCAGTATTCGATTAAGACCAATTAAAGTAAGATTCGGTTCTACAAATATGCAATTTTTTAAGCAATTATCAAAATGATTTGCATCACCTCCTGTTAATATCACTTTTGCGTCCTTATTTTTAGCCAAAAAAGATTCCACATAATGTTGGATTTCATATAATATTCCATTCATGACGCCATTGACTATCGCAGAATTCGTATCATTTCCAATCGGAGAATCAACAGCTTCTGCCCCGCACAGGGGTAGTTTTCCGGTAAACTGATGCAAGGCTCTGAAACGAATACCAAGACCCGGCGATATATTTCCTCCGAGATAAGCTCCTTCAGCAGAAACATATTCATAGGTCACCGTAGTGCCTGCATCAATAATAAGAAGCTTGCTTCCCGGAAATAAATATGATGCCCCCACAGCTGCAGCCAATCTGTCCAATCCCAGTGTTTCCTTTGAAGCATATTGGTTTTCTATGGGAATGGAAGTCTCATGTGTCAGTTTCAGGCAATTTTCTGTTTCTGAAACAAACCGGTGTATTCCGACATCTCCTTTTACATCCGCCAATATTATGTTTTTTATTTTATACTGACGTATCAGTTTCCGGATATTTTCAT
>CAYSRH010000473.1:0-1981 GCA_964433245.1 uncultured Bacteroidales bacterium
AGTAGAGCAGCTTGAGTCTTTTAATGATGAGGTGTTTTTACTCAAAGCTTCAGCATATCATATGCTGGGGGAGTTAAAAGAAGCAATAAGGCAATGGGAACGTGCCCTGGAACTTAACCATGACGACAAGGACGAACAGCTGTTTTCCATTGGCATACACTTAGAAACAGGAGGTCATTATAAACTGGCCATCAAATATTTCAAGCAAGCCTTGGAAATTAACCCCAAAAATCTCGGTGTCTTTTACGAGATAGCCTTTTGTTATGAGAAAATAGGCGACATAAAACAAAGTATTGACTATTACAACCATTACCTTGATGTTGAACCCTACAGTGAGATGATATGGTTCCGGATGGGGCAGGTATATGAGAAAAACGAACAATATGAAGAAGCTGTAAAGGCATTTGATTATGCATCAATTGTTGAGGAAAAATTTTCCCTTGCCTACCTTAGTAAAGCCAAATGCTTAGACAAGTTAGGAAGGGACGAAGAAGCATTACAGGAGTACAAGGTCTTTTTGGAAAATGAAGATTCCGATCCTGATGCATATGTCAATATAGGCTATTGCTATGAAGAACTCAATAAGTTTGATGAGGCAATGGAGTATTATAAAAAGGCTTTGGAAGCAGAGCCGGACCATGCCGAAGCTGCATTTTGTACAGGTCAGATTTATTACGAAAAAGGAGAACTTGCAAAAAGCCTCCCTTATCTTCAACATGCTGTGGTTCATTTTGAAGCGGCAGCAGAATATTGGTATGTTTTGGGCTGTGCGTACAATGATTTGGAAAACACGAAAGATGCTAAAACTTCTTTTAAAAGAGCTTTGCATCTTGAACAAGATATCTTACAGTATTGGATTGATTATTCGGAGGTTTATTTCAGAGAAGGTAAAGTCGAACGTGCACTAAAGATCATATATGATGCATCTTCTTACTGCAGTGAAGATGCAGGTGTATATTACTATTTTGGAATATACCTTTTTTATCTCGGTGATATTGAAAAATCTATTGATAACTTTAAAAAGGGATTGAAAGAAGATCCTTTGATGATGGATGAGATACTAAAAAATTATCCTGAAATACTTCAAAATGAAGATATAAGACAATTAAGCCTTTATCTGGACAAAAAAATATAAAAAATATAAAAAACCATGCAGAACTTCTTTTTACCATTTGTTCCTGAAAGAGCGTTAAAGCCACGGAACAAAGGATTAACAATGATGATGGACAAAGGGTTAAGCCCTGAAGAAGTAAAAAACTTCCTTGCCATGTCCGCAGAATATACAGATGTTGTAAAATTTGGATTTGGCACTTCGGTTTTTTCTCCGATGATAAAAGAAAAAATAGCCTTGTACAAAGAAGCCGGAGTAAAGCCTTTTTTTGGAGGTACTTGTTTTGAAGCATTCATTGTCCGGGGAATGTTTGAAGAGTACATTGAATTTGTTGAAAAATACGGGATTGATTTGTGTGAAGTTTCTGATGGATCTATGGAGATGCCACATAAGGATAAACTTCGTTACATAGATATCCTCAGCAAAAAATTCACCGTCATTTCGGAGGTAGGTTCAAAATCGGCTGATGTTGAAATTCCCATAGAGAAATGGACAGATATGATGAACAAAGAACTCGCTGCAGGAAGCTGGAAAGTGATAGGTGAAGCGAGAGAAAGCGGGACAATAGGCTTGTATAACAAAGACGGGTCGGTCAATAACTGCCTGATAGAAAAAATATGCAGTGATGTGAATGTGGATGATGTGATGTGGGAAACACCAGACAAAAAGCAACAGGCGTATTTTATCAAAATGTTGGGTACTGATGTTAATCTCGGAAATATTGCAGCAAACGAAGTAATCGCACTCGAAGCACTACGGCTTGGATTGCGAGGTGATACCTTCTTTGACTTTCTTCCTGATGGTATTGAAAAAAAATAAACAGATGAAACAGACCATGTCTGAAATTAATATTGAGACACACACGCAACT
>CAYSRH010000474.1:0-1977 GCA_964433245.1 uncultured Bacteroidales bacterium
ATTGTTTTTTGCTGTAAACCATTTTCCCACTCATATCAAACACCGAAACACTGGCTTTTTTATTTGTGCCGGTAATTTCAAGCATTATTTTGCCCCGGGTGGGGTTGGGGAATACTTTTATTTGGCTTTCGCCCAGGTTGTGTTGCAAAAAGCTTTCTTCTTTGTTTGCTTCTGCCATGTATGATTCTTCTGTTGCACTACTGGCCACGGCATTTTTTTTGTCTGCTTTGCGTTGCTCCTGCAAATAAACCACCCTACGGGTTACGCGGTTGCCGGCGGCATCGTAGGTGTATTTTATTTTTGTTGTTTGGGAAAACAACTGCTGGGCAAAAAACAGCATTAATAATGTTAGGTTGATGATTGGTTTCATTTTGTTTTTGTTATTAATGTTACGGTATCTGAGTAATGAACAGCGTAATCGCAAGGAATATAAATTTTTGCATTGTTTTTATGTTCAATTTTCTTTTGTTCTTTCGGATCAATTATTCTGTTTAATCCCTTCCGGTTGTAATAATAAGTTACATATAGGTCACAATCAATATTGTGTTGGTTTATATCTTCATGGGTATTATAGATTTCAGATACATCAAATACAATGTCGTGCAATATCAGAGAAGAATGTTTTTCAATAAAATCCGGTATCCGGCTTAAAGAATCAGCATTTCTAAGTAAATTTCTGACATCTTCCGCGGTTACCCGTGGATTAGAAGGATGGTATCCTTTTAGTATTGGTGGAATATAATGTTTGTTGCCCTTTTCGATATAAAGAGCCATACCAGGTCTATAAGGCCGATCACAGAATTCCTCGTGCATTAAAAATGATATTCCTGTTCTCTTTAGTCCAAATAAAATCAAGTTGGAGGAAGTATTATTCGTAATTTCAATATCAATTGATATGGTTTTATCACTTTTTAAATATAAAGTGTCAGAAATAATTCCTATTTCAATTGAATCATTTGAAAGCGAAAATATTGGAATGAAAGAAAACAATATTGCTATTTGCACTCTTTTTACAAAATTAATAATATTCATAACCAAAACCTTTTAATATATCCTCATATATCTTTCGTTGAGTTCTATGTTTTGTTGAAGAGTATCCTAAGTTTTCTTCTAATTTTGCGCTAAAATCATAGGCGTAAAATTCACTAATATCACCAAGGTATCCAGTATAATCTTCAATACCTGCCAATTCATGAAAAAATCCATTAATAATAAAATATGCATGAGCAATTTCATGCGCCATCGTTAAAAACAGTTCTTCTGTGGTTTCAATATTAGCACCTATGTATATTGTAACATTTTGGGGTACTGTTTGATTACGTGATATTCTTTGTGATTCTTTTGTCGGATCAAATAATTCAGGGACAGTCTGCCCAACGCTATTATGTTTTTCACCGGTATATTTTTCTGTTTTATCATAAACCCAATCGATTGTGAACTGATCATTTATCTGATCTAATTCATAACCAAACAGTTCTTCAGCAAGTACTCCTAAATTTGGCCCTCCAAGATTTTGATCAGACAAAATAGCATCTGGTATTTCAATATTGCTTCCGGAAGTGTATTGGGTTTCCAGCTGGGTATATTCAAATGATTCAGTGCCCGCGGGATTACCGGAACTGCCACCCCCACCAAACAATTCATCTACGGTGTTGGATAAATCAAAGGTAGATTGATATGCCCATGACCACTTCACTGATTGAACAAAATCCCCACTTTCTATCCAGTTATATGCAAAAACACCTATGTCAATTAATCCAAGCGATGCAAATAAACCACCAAAAAATCCCCATTCCAATGCTTGACCAGTTGGGTCTGTATAAGCTAATGGATTATTAAACGCGTAACTAAACCTATTAAAACTCTGCGTAAACCCCGGTGCCTGCACGTAGTTATCCGGGCTGAGCATCCTGCCGAGAACGGGGTCATAAACGCGGCCATTTCCCGAATCACTTCGTGTCCGGGATTTCGCTGGGC
>CAYSRH010000475.1:0-1961 GCA_964433245.1 uncultured Bacteroidales bacterium
GGGAGTGTCCTGTTCCTGGGATTTTTACTTTCTTCTTTTTCTTCGATATAATTATATCCATTGTAAAGTGTTATCAAAATTTTTGTTTCATCTTCAGTCATTCTCATATAACCGGAATCGGCTGTTGTAACCATTGCATTGCCTTTTCCTTCTGTATGGTTATAAATCTTTATATCTTCTAACAGATTACTTTGTTGGTCTTTGTTTCCTATTTTGATGCTGTACCCTTCAATATCATTATAGAAAATCCCTTCCATAATTTGAAATTCCGGTTTGGTTCTTTGAATATCATAAAGAAGTGTTCGCATTTTTAAGTTGGCATATGGGATTAGGTCATTGGAAAGGTAAAAAGCAAAAATACTAAGGATTATTGTAACTCCTATAAGGGGGCGCATGATTTTTTGTAATGATATGCCTGCAGATTTAATGGCAATTAGTTCATAACTTTCTCCAAGGTTGCCAAATGTCATTAAAGAAGCTAATAAGATAGCCAAAGGAAGAGCCATTGGAATTAAACTCACTGCTATATAAACCATCAATTGAGAAACAGTAAAAAAATCAAGTCCTTTACCAACGAGGTCTTCAATGTATCTCCATAGAAACTGCATCAACAATATGAAGATACTGATAAAGAAGGTCATGATAAATGGCCCCAGATAAGATTTTAATATCAGAATGTTAAGTTTATTCACTTGTTCGTCCTGTTATTTTATTTGTTTGTTAGAACAAAATGAGCTCTTTCTTATCAAGCAAGAATATTTGCAAAATTAAATAATATTTAAGCCAATGCCTCTTATCATGGTTTTTTTCCGGTAATAAAAAAATAGCTTTTTAAACAGAACGAACATACACGAAAAATACTATGGTATGGCTTTGGTTGTGCTCCTAGTTGACGAAAAACATAAGCAATATTTTCAATCATGCTACCGGAGCAAGATACTTGTAGCCCTTTTTCAGCTGCCAATTGAATCATCCGCATATAAAGCAAAAATTTAGCGCCACTTTTTCTGTAAGCAGGATCTCCGCTGCTAATCAAAAAATACAAGATATGCTGATCCCAAACCACCCATGAAGCGCAATGAACAGAACCCGACTCATCTATAGCATACCAGATATCTCCACATTGATGAGTAAGACAAGTTTGCTTAATAATCTTAAGTAATTGAAGCGAGACCGGACTTTTCTTATTTTGTCTGGAAAATGTCTTATTTACTAACAACATAAAACTTTCAGGACATAAACCTTTTTTAACTTCAATTTCCTGTTTGCATTTTTTTATCTCTTTTCTTACATTCTTGCTAAAAGATTGGATTAATTTCTGTTCATCCGCTTCAGGAGATTCAATCCCATAGGCATATCTTGTTGTCTGCTGAAACCCTTTCCAATAAAAAGGTTGCCAGCTTATGAGCCGGTTTGCTTGCAAGTTGATCCAATCATGCTGAGGGAGTTGGTCTATTAGTTTATATATGATTTTTTTTTCAAAGCTTTGTTTTTTTATTATATCATGTGTGTAGGGATTGTGAAGTATAGGATTAAAGTAGAGTGTTAAGTGGGGCATTGTGATGTATGAAAAAAACAGTTTCTTTTTTCTCCAATACGGCAGTACTCCACAGAGTATTCCCTGTTCTTCAGCGATACAAACATCCCAGTTTTCTTCCCCACAAACAGCATCTAACCACCATGGTTGTTGAAAAATATTTATATGGTCATTATCCTTACAGTATGTTCGGTATTTTTCTTTTGATGTCAAAATTGTCGCTCTTATTTTTTATGTAAATATAGTAAAACCCTAATTTTTTCTTTTGATGAAATTAAAGATTAAAATTGTTATAAGTAAACCGGAAATAAGTCCTGACAGGTTAAAAAACAAGTCCCGGGGATTGAAGGACCGATAAGGTATATAGTAATGTAATATTTCTATAGCTGAAGCAAAAAATATACCGAGACAAAAGATAATGATC
>CAYSRH010000476.1:0-1961 GCA_964433245.1 uncultured Bacteroidales bacterium
TACTTCTTAGATTTTCTAAATGGAAAAAATAAAAAGTACCTATGTCTACATTGATACCCATTTCGGAAGCCGCTGAAAAACTTGCCCTGACTGCGCAACAAGTTAGAAAAATATACCGAGATGGAAAGATCAACGCAGAAAAAATAGGAAGCGTTTGGATGCTAGAAAAAGTATCTGTCGATGCGTATTTCCTGTCTAATACCTGTGGTGTAGCCGAAGACCAGCCACATTACCACAAAAAGCCAAATCAATTGAGCAACAACCCAATAGCTTTAAGCTTTTTTAGTGGTGCTATGGGCCTTGATCTTGGTCTTGAAAAAGCGGGGTTCCAAACCATTCTCGCCAGCGAAATAGACAATGCCTCCCGGAAGACCATTCAGACGAACCGGCCGGATGTTGCACTGATCGGTGATGTTCGCTCTTATTCTCCGGATGATATCAAGCAAATTACCGGGCTCGGCAACCAGGAACCAGATTTAATCGTTGGAGGACCTCCATGCCAGGCATTTAGCACAGCGGGCAGGCGAAAAGGTTTCGAAGATGAAAGGGGAAACGTTTTTTTGAACTACATTAACCTTATCTTGGAGCTGCGTCCTAAATACGCAGTTATAGAAAATGTAAGAGGCTTGCTATCAGCTCCACTTAAACATCGGCCACACGAGCTTAGAGGCCCCGATCATCCTCCGATAACAAAGGAGGAATTGCCAGGGGGCGCACTCAACCACATTATTGGCATGCTTAGCAAAAGTGGGTATGCGGTTTCCTTCAACTTGTATAATGCTGCTAATTTTGGAACCCCTCAGACTAGAGAACGGGTGATATTAATTTGCTCCCGCGATGGGCAGAAAGCACCTTATCTGATTCCAACTCACCATAAAAAAGGGCTGTTGGAGCTTCCTAAGTGGCGCACATTCGAAGAAGCTGTCAGTCATTTGAGCAAAACAGAACACCATCATATTGAATTTCCAGATAAACGGAAAAAATTTTACGAGCACCTTAGTCCAGGTCAAAACTGGCGCAGCCTTCCTGAAGAGCTGCAGAAGGAAGCCATGGGAGGGTCTTATCATGCAGCTGGAGGAAAGACGGGATTTTTCAGAAGGCTGGCATGGGACAAACCCAGCCCAACTTTATTGACCCATCCTGCTATGCCCGCCACGGATCTCTGTCACCCTACTGAAAACCGGCCATTGAGCGTCGAAGAATATAAAGCGGTACAGGAGTTCCCCGACCATTGGAAAATATCCGGAAGTATAATTGAGCAATACCGTCAAATTGGCAATGCCGTACCTGTGGGTTTAGGTTTTGCAGTGGGTAAATTATTGCAGCGGCTTTTGAATGGCGAAAATATTGAGCACCCGTTCCCTCGTTTTCAGTTTTCGAGATACAGAAACACAGATGATGTAAGCTGGAGGCAGCAGTTCAATAACACAATGAATAAGACTAGAGCTTTAAAATTAGATTTCTAGTTTCTTTACCTACTTTGTCAAAAACCTTTAATAACTCGTCGTAAGTTCCAGCACCTCCAATAGTATCCCAATAGTTGCGCCCAATAAGAACGCAATTATCATTTTGCATATCAAAAATCTTAGATGGAACACTCCAGTTATAATCTTTTTGTTGCTCCCCTCCCGGATTATAATATAACCCAAAATAAGTATTGAAATCAGGGTTGTGTGCTTTTAATAAAAGCATGTCTTTCTTTGCCTTCTCCGTCTGATCCAAGTTGGGTTTTACTGTTTTAATGGATATATAAATGTCTTCATTGTCTTTGTGCAACCAAAGGTCAGAAATCACTCGTCTTACCTCAGTATCCCCTTTTTGATAGGCAAGTATCCGTTCCAATTCGTAGCCCCAATTTGGCGTACGCTCTCTTCCTCTCAAACCACTGCAAATCCGCTCAATCTCATCAATTGCCCCTTTGTATACGTTCACTTGTGTTACTTTCTGGCGTTTGGTGTTGT
>CAYSRH010000477.1:0-1956 GCA_964433245.1 uncultured Bacteroidales bacterium
AAGTCAAATACGATATCCCCGGTAAAGGAGAAGTTATTGAGGCTGTTGTACACAGAGTTAAGAATGGCATATCGGCAAATTATCCCGAGCCCTATATGAGGAGAAGGGATCCCGGTACGATGTCTGTAGCAGATGATCTACCAAGTGATAAAGCAAAATTTAAAGACAGATATGGATATGATTTTGCAGATTTAAAGACTGAGACCTTTAACTGGCTTAAAGGACAGGATCTTGCAGCATTCTTTTATTTTGCCGGTCGAAAGGGAATTGGTGTTGGAGGCATTGCAATTGCGCCTGCAAATGCGGGATTTTTTGCTATGGGACTAGCTATGCTTCAAAAAATATTACCTTTTGATTCATTGGATGAAAATTTCAATGTGGACTCCGTTATATATGTCGCCCCAACCTTCAGGCAGACTCATTTTGAGGGAAAACAAGCCGTTATCCATAATCGCATGGAGGGTCTTCATGAAATTTTCTCCTATAATTTATACCCCGGTCCCAGTGCAAAAAAAGGACTATATGGGGCCCTGCTCACGAAAGGAGAAAAAGAAAACTGGGTGACAACACATTGTTCCACTGTTGAAGTGGTAAGTCCATACGACAATACTACAACCTTTATGCATGAAGGTGCTAGCGGAGGAGGAAAAAGCGAAATGCTTCAACATATTGTCAGAGAACCCACGGGAGAGGTACTGATTGGAGAGAATATCCAAACCGGTGAACAAAGATTGATCAGCCTTCCTCGCTTCTGCACATTCAACCCCGTTACCGATGATATGGCCATGTGCCATCCTTCTATTCAAAAAAGCAATGGAAAATTATCCGTATTGGATGCTGAAAATGCCTGGTTTATCAGGGTTGACAGTGTTAATGAATACGGTGATGATCCATTTCTGGAAAAAGTGACTATAAGACCCGATAAACCCCTGTTATTTCTAAATATTGAAACAAATCCTGATTCAACTGCTCTTATCTGGGATCATATTGAAGATGAACCCGGAAAAAAATGTCCCAATCCGCGAGTGGTTCTGCCACGGGATATTGTTCCCGGCATTCTTAACCGTCCAGTCAAAGTGGATGTAAGAAGCTTTGGGGTGCGCACTCCGCCAACCACAAGGGAAAAACCCAATTTTGGCATTCTGGGCTTGTTCCACATTCTGCCACCGGCACTTGCATGGCTCTGGAGGCTTGTTGCACCCAGGGGACATGCAAATCCGAGCATTGTTGGAGAAAAAGGTATGCAATCGGAAGGTGTAGGGTCCTACTGGCCATTCGCCACCGGAAAAATGGAAGACCATGCAAACATGCTCCTTGAGCAGGTTATACAAACCCCGCGAACAAGATATGCACTGGTTCCTAACCAATACATTGGGGTATGGAAAGTGGGATTTAAACCTCAGCTTCTTATGCGAGAATACCTCACAAGAAGAGGCAATGCCAAACTCAGAAGCGGTCAGTTCAGTGATGCTCGTTGTCCATTGCTTGGCTATGAGCTCAATTACCTCACAATTGAAGGATCAAAGATTCCCTCGCGTTTTCTAAGAGTTCACAGGCAAACGGAGGTTGGAACTGATGGCTATGATGCCGGGGCAAAGATACTATATGATTTCTTCAAAAAAGAATTGCCCAAGTTCAAAACTCCCGGACTCTCTGCAACAGGCAAAAGAATTATCGATGCCTGTATGTCCGGCGCTACCGTTGAGGACTATAATTCCATTATTCCTATGGATTACCAGTACTCCTTCCAATCCGTTAAAGATTATGAAGAGCAGAGTGATGAGTATATCAGGGAGACACTTTAGTTTCAGTTGACAGTCGATTAGCGGCGGAGCCGGATACTCAGGTATCTAACATTAATTGGCAGTGATCAGGGTGAACAGTGATCAGTAATCACTAGTGTCATGTCACGTCTACTTTGACGCATCCCCTACCACACCCCTAACCCCTAAAGGG
>CAYSRH010000478.1:0-1951 GCA_964433245.1 uncultured Bacteroidales bacterium
TCTTGATGGCAGACGCATCAGACTGCAAAGGGCCATTGAAATTGAACAGTATATGGAACAGACCATGTCTGAAATTAATATTGAGACACACACGCAGCCATGATTAAAAATGTGTGCCCAATCGAAAGCATGGTCACAAATTTTAAACATATAAAAACCCGGTAAAAAATATATTTTTAAAATCCGGATCAATTCACATAAAATCCGGATTATTTTTATACATTTACTTTCCTTATACATAAGGACTGAATATTAATACTATTCAATAGGAAATATGGCAATCAGCACGATCATTATATTAATTATACTGGGGATCATCCTGGTTTTTGCTGAATTTTTGCTTACCCCGGGTCTTTCACTGCTTGGTATTGGTGGGTTTTTAATTATCGGTGCAGGGATTTTCCTTAGTTTTAATCATTTCTCTACTACTTTCGGGGTTTCGGTACTTTTTGGCACACTCTTTCTTCTTTTTATTATGATCATCATCGCATTAAAAAACAATACATGGGATAAAATTTCGTTAAAGACAAATACAACATCATCGGTACACGAAGAGATGGTTGATCATTTACAAATTGGAGACAGCGGAAAAACCATTAGCCGTTTATCCCCAATGGGGAAAATCATTATTGGAGAAGATGTTTTTGAAGCAAAATCACTTGATGGATATGTAGATCCGAATACAGAAGTAACAATTCACAAAATATCAGGAAATATTTTACTAGTAAAAATTAAAAAATAAATCGATTATGACAGGATTAAGTATGTTATTGGTAGGCGGTGTGATACTGCTGTTTATTATTATCTTTTTTCATTACGTACCCATTTTTCTATGGTTTTCCGCACTTGTTTCGGGGGTCAAGATCTCATTACTGCAACTGATTCTCATGCGAATCAGAAAGGTGCCACCCAATATCATTGTCAGTGCGATGATTGAGGGAACCAAAGCAGGCATTAAGCTTTTGCGGGACGATCTTGAAGCGCATCACCTGGCAGGTGGGCACGTAACACTCGTTGTACATGCACTGGTTTCCGCATCCAAAGCCAACATAGACCTGTCTTTTAAAATGGCGACAGCGATTGATCTGGCCGGACGCGATGTGCTGGAAGCCGTACAAATGTCGGTCAATCCAAAAGTGATCGACACGCCACCTGTAACAGCTGTTGCAAAAGACGGTATTCAGCTGATCGCCAAAGCAAGGGTGACGGTACGGGCGAATATCAAACAATTGGTTGGTGGGGCAGGTGAAGACACAATACTTGCCCGTGTGGGAGAAGGTATTGTTTCATCCATTGGTTCAGCACAAGACCACAAACAAGTATTAGAAAATCCGGATTCCATCTCCCGGGTGGTGCTGGAAAAAGGGCTGGATGCAGGAACCGCTTTTGAGATACTCTCGATAGACATTGCGGATATGGACATTGGTAAAAATATCGGTGCCGTACTACAGATGGACCAGGCCAATGCCGACAAGAACATTGCACAAGCCAAGGCAGAAGAGCGCCGGGCCATGGCTGTTGCTGAAGAGCAGGAGATGAAAGCAAAAGCTCAGGAACAAAAAGCCAATGTCATAAAAGCAGAAGTACAGGTACCGGAAGCCATTGCGGAAGCTTTTCGTTCAGGCAATCTAGGTATCATGGACTATTACAAAATAAAAAATGTCCAGGCAGATACTGACATGCGTGATAGTATCGCCAATCCAAAGGACGATAAATAAAATATGTTTTTTGAATCCATTGTTTTGATGATGCAATTTCTTTTTCTATATTTGCGTCACGAAAAGGCGGCATGCACAAAAGCATTCGTTCTTCGATAAATTAAAAGTTCGGTGAGATGGGTGAGTGGCTGAAACCACCAGTTTGCTAAACTGGCGTACGGGTTAACCGTACCGGGGGTTCGAATCCCCCTCTCACCGCTTTTTTTAGCATCCCAATCACTTTCATTAAACAT
>CAYSRH010000479.1:0-1948 GCA_964433245.1 uncultured Bacteroidales bacterium
CATATAAACAAACTGCAAGTTATAATTAAAAATTCGTGGTAGAACCATTCTTTTTAAAACTTTCCGATTAAGTGCTATTCTCTTAAATTGATGCGCTGATCAGGAACACAGAAGCAAAAGCAATAATTGCATACAATTCCGGGAATACTGCCAGCACGAGGGTACGTCCGAAAAGATCATGCCCGGCTCCAATTCCTGCAATACCGTTGGCACATACCTGCCCCTGCCTGATTGCAGAGAAAAGACCAACAATTCCCATTGCAATACCGGCACCAAAAATAGCAGCCCCCTGCAATACTGTCATTTCAAGATTAATAACACCTGAATTGTACACGATGAAAAAGGCACCAAATCCGTATAATCCCTGGGATCCCGACATGGACGTAAGTACCATATAATTACCAAAGGCTTCATCGTTCTTCTTTAACGCTCCGATGGTTGCGTTACCTGCGATTGATACACCGAAAGCACTGCCGACTCCCGCCAGTCCAATCATTAAAGCTAACCCTGTATAGGCTAAAATAACAGCTATTGTCATGATGTTTAATTTTTAAATTGTTTTTTAATTAATATTAACTACTACTAACTTTTTTAAAAGGGGTATATTGTTTGCCTCCCCCGGAAAAACCGGCATTTTTATAAAACTCTACAAATGTAAGCCTCATAGGATGAATAAACGCACCCAAAGAAGCCATAAACAAATTAATTCCATGTCCGAAAACAAAGATAATAAGGAAAAACACAGGACCAAGAATCGGTGTGCTCAATGTTGTCAATGCAATTTCATTAAACACCAGACCGAGGATGGCACTGGATATGCCAAGCGCAAACAAACGGATATACGACAAAACATCCCCGAGAAGACCTGTGATCATGAGGTAAACATCCCAAAGCCCCAGACCAATATTCATGAAAATATTGGCTGCCGGATTGGCAAAGAAAAAGATCAGAAATAAGCTTACCGATAACAGAACACGATGTAGCAAGAGATATGATTCCGGCTGCTCAATTCCAAAATGCCGTACCAAAAGCCAGCTGAGCAAAATGATCCATCCGACAGTGGACAAGGAATATTTCCATCCTAGTTGGATATAGCGATTCACTACCTTTAGTATCATCCCGAACAATATCTGGAATACACCTATGATAAGTGCCAGATTAAACAGTTGCTCATCAGACAATATGATGCCTTTGTAAGGTTCTAATATATCAACATCCAACAAGCGAATCCCCCAGAAAGTTCCCGATATAATTCCGAAAAAGATGGTAGTCGCACCAAAAACCTGTATCAGGGAAAAAATATGTTTCCATTGTGGCATCTTACGTTTCAGAAAAAATGCCAGAATAATAAAAAACAATCCGTATCCTGCATCCCCAAGGCAAAAGCCAAAAAACATGGCAAAGAAAGGAGCAAAGAAAGGAGTCATGTCCAGTTCTTTGTAGTTGGGCAATGAAAAAAGTTTTCCAACATCTTCAAAAAGAGATGCAAAACGATTGTTTTTCAAAGCAATAGGAACATCCTTTGTATCCTCAACCTGTTCTTGTTTTATGAAATAAATATTATTTTCATAAAGAAATTTTTCCAATACACTTTCTTTTTCCTTCGGAATCCAACCCGAGACCAAGACAAGATGACCTTCAAGTTCGTGATCAACACTATGTTCTTTTTTAGAAAACACAATTCTGTTGCTCACTTTGTCCAACTCTTCCTGCAACTGTTCAATATAATTTACTGCCTGATCAAAAAAACCTTCAATTTCCTGCATTTTGGTATTAAGAAGATCGCGTTCATTTTGCAACTCAGACAAGCCTTTTTCAGGAACCGGTACGGTATCTACAGGGATATCGGGTTTGTTCTCTTCTTTTGTCGCAATAACAAAGTAAATATCAGTACCTGATTTGGCTATTTCAAAGTAATTGTATTTTTCTTTCCACTGATGATCAAGCT
>CAYSRH010000480.1:0-1946 GCA_964433245.1 uncultured Bacteroidales bacterium
CTTTTTCCCCTGTATTCCTCACCATATGAATTTCTTACCTCCCTGGCAGTCATTTTTTCATTGTTCAAATATCTTTTATCAACAAACCACAGATCAACAAAAACAAGCAAACCAATAATGCCCACCACAATGTATTTGTTTTTTATTTTTTCATATACATAAGCAAGTAATAGCGCGCCAATAGCCACCATAAAAAACAAACTTCGCATCAAATCCTTTCTAAAAATCATTACCCTGGCTTTTTGAATTTCGTCTTTTACCACTTCAATTTGTGAAGCCATACCCGGATTATTGGCACTTTGATGAACTTGTTCATCAAAGTATTGCACCTCTCTTTTGGAGAAAAAATCAAACCAGGTAGCAGGTGCAGCATATAAAAGCAAGAAAAAGCCAAGAATGCAGACCATTGAAATAATCAGGTGCTTTTTGTTTATTTTTTCTTTAAAAAAATAGTTCAAAAACAAAATGCCCAAAAGAGGCAAAGTAATTTGGGCCAATACCAGCATCATTTTCGTGTCACGGAATTTGTTAAACATGGGGACAGATTCTATAAAAAAATCTGTTAGTTTACCATATTTCCAGGATAGCGCAATAGCCAGCAAAGTTACTGCCAACAAGGCCCATTTCATAGGATCTTTTAAAAAAATCATTCCCAGTATAAACAAAAAGAAAATACCCGCACCGTAATAAAAAGCTCCTCCTGAAAAGTCCTGTTCTCCCCAGTATGATGGTTGTTGGGATACAAATTTCCTGTATTTTCTGTCAACTGAATTAATTATGTCTTTTTTACTTCCAATATAATCTGATTTTCCGCCTTTAATATTGGGAATAACCATTGACCAGAATTCTCCTTTACCCAAACTGTATTGTTTAATATAATCAGTCGCAAGGGCTTCATTTTCAGCTTTTTCCTTGTTTTTAGTTGAAATTGTTAATTCTGATTCACCACGAATGGTATGTTTACCATATTCATAAGTGCTGATTAACCTGGATAGGGAGGGCATAATTCCAATAATCCCGGCAATTAATAAAAAGGCCGAAGCCTTAATAAAAACGGGGAGTATTTTATGCTTATAAGCCCTTATAAACTCTACCACAAGCACTGCAAATAAAAGATACATGAAATAATAGGTCATTTGAATGTGGTTAGCAGCCAGGTGTAATGACAAAAATACGGCAAATAAAACCGCACCAATTTTCATGTTTTTTCTGTAAGCCAGCCAAATACTACCAAGCATTGGTGGCAAAAACGATAAAGCATGCACTTTTGCATTATGTCCGCCCTGTAAATAAAGCATGTTAAATGATGCCAGTCCAAATGCAATAGCTCCAATTATACTGAGCCAGGGATCAACTTTAAAACAAAGTAACAATACGTAAAAAGCAAGCATTGAAATAACAATAAATGCAATGGGTCTTCCTAAAGTTTTAAAAAAAACGACGCCTTTTATATTGTGCAGTAAATTTGGCGTTTTAAGCGATATTTGATAGGAAGGCATGCCTGCAAAGGGAGTATTTGTCCACAAAGGTTCTTCATTAAATTTTTCACGATAATCCACAATTTCTTTGCTCATGCCCTTAAATTGCTCAATATCATGCTGCCTAAGCTGGTATCCCTGCAGTTGCGGATAAAAATACATTGAAGATACAACTATAGAAACTATGAATACTGTAATATGAGGAAAGAACTTTTTAAGAGTCTTTTTTTGATTAATCATGGCTCAGTTTTATTAAATGCGTTTTAATTCATAATATCCTTACTAACCCATAAGGTTTAATTGCCATACAATATTAAGAAAAAATGTAAATGTATAAGTAAATTTTATTTTTTAATTTATTCGAAAAAATATTATAACTCATTTCTAAGTACATGACAAAAAATCCAAACACTACACATAACTAATTGATTGTTAATAACTTGCATTGAATTGTTAGCAACAATCACT
>CAYSRH010000481.1:0-1942 GCA_964433245.1 uncultured Bacteroidales bacterium
ATCTGCTGAGCCACCACCAAGTCCTGCTCCGAGGGGAATTTGTTTGTGCAGGTGAATAAGAAGCGGCGGAAGCTTGTATCTATGTTTTAATAAATTATATGCTTTCAAAACAAGATTATCCCTGTTGTCACAATCAATTACTATACCACTGGAGGTGAAAAGTGTTTTTTCTTTTTTTTCTCGCGGAAGAAATTCGAGTATATCATATAAAGCAATGGGAACAAAAAGACTTTCAATATTATGATAACCATCAACTCTTTTTTCTGTGACAAATAATCCCAGGTTGATCTTTGCATTTGGATAGGTAATCATTTTTACTTGTTTTATGTAAGGATACAAAAATAATAGATTCAGGCAACTTTGTTTTTATTAACATTCTTTTAACAATCATACGTTAAAAAATAAACTGTTAAAATAGAGGTTGGCTTAGTTTTAATTAGTTGTATTTGAGTTGTTTAGTTTTTGTTTTTGCAAAAATAAAAAAGCTGTATTTTATTTAGGTAAAGCAATATGAATAATCTACTTTTACAAAATATCGTTGTTTGTTTTCATCCGGAACTCTTCTTTAGATGGAAATAACTGGCATATGACTGCAAAAAAACACAACAAGGGGAAGAATGAATATTTGAATTAAGTTGAAGAAGTCAAAAATTATATTGTAGGATTAAAATAAATTTAGAAAAGAATGGCTGAAAAAAGAAATTATCCTAAGCGACCGGCATCCGATCATGTTGCTGTTGATATGGGTAAAATGCCTCCCCAGGCTGTGGACATTGAAGAGGCTGTGTTAGGAGCCTTGATGCTGGAAAAAGATGCTGTGATAACAGTGATGGATATTATTAAAGAAGATAGTTTCTATCAGGATAATCACAAGAAAATTTTTAATGCTATAGCAGAGTTGTCTGTGGAGTTGAAACCGGTAGATATATTAACCGTAACGGAGAAGTTAAGGGCAAAAAATGAACTCGATGAGGTAGGAGGGGCCTATTACATTACACAACTGACCAGTAAAGTGCCATCAGCAGCTCATGTTGAATATCATGCCCGTATCATTGCCCAGAAATATATACAAAGGGAGCTTATTCTCGCTGCCAGTGAAATCCAGAAAAAGGCTTTTGATGAATCCACTGATGTAAAGGATTTGCTGGATTTTTCTGAATCGGCGATCTTTAAAATATCCGAAGGAAACATAAAGAAGTCTTCCGTAATCCTCAAAAAATTATTAGAGGAAGCCCTGGCATTAATTGAAGAAGCTGGCAAAAGAGAAGATAATCTGAGTGGGATTCCATCAGGATTCAGTAAGTTAGACAGGTTAACTTCCGGTTGGCAAAAATCTGACCTGGTGATTCTTGCTGCCCGTCCATCAATGGGAAAAACAGCTTTTGTGCTTTCTATGGCCAGAAATATAACGGTGAACTTTGAACAACCACTGGCTTTCTTTTCACTGGAAATGTCATCAATTCAGTTAGTTAACAGGCTTATTGTTTCTGAAACGGAAATTGCTTCAGAGAATATCAGGAACGGGAAACTTTCCCAGGATGAGTGGAGAAAACTTGAAACCAATATTACCAAACTATTGGAGGCACCTCTTTATATTGATGATACACCTGCCTTGTCTATTTATGAATTCCGCTCAAAATGCCGGAGACTGAAGGAAGAAGCTGATATCCAGTGTGTCGTTATTGATTATTTGCAGTTGATGACAGGTCCACCCGAAACCAGGGGCAACAGGGAACAGGAGGTAAGTATTATATCCCGATCGCTGAAGGGAGTTGCCAAAGAGTTAAATGTTCCAATCATTGCTCTTTCTCAGTTGAACAGATCTGTTGAAACCAGATCAGGCGAAAAACGACCACAATTATCTGATTTGCGTGAATCAGGAGCGATTGAACAGGATGCTGATATCGTGAGTTTTATACATCGTCCGGAATATTATGGTATT
>CAYSRH010000482.1:0-1938 GCA_964433245.1 uncultured Bacteroidales bacterium
GCCACTTTTGTAAAAAAAAGGACTTTTTCTTTTTACAAACTGCAAATTACCTTTTACCAACTGATGTTTCGGCCGTCAAATGACGATTTACACGGCACTATTGAGACATCAACAGTTCTTTTAACTCATCAAGATAGCTTGTATAAACGTCGCGTGGCAGTACATCATTTTTATTGCATATTTTTGCGGCTTTTCCAATGACTTCCCCCATCATACCTGTAGTACGCATTACCCTTGCAGTGCCCAGGGCTTCATGGGTTACACTGATGTTCCTGCCTGCCATGAAAAGGTTCTTGATGTTTCGTGAGTACAGGCAACGGTAAGGGATCCAGTATGGTCGGGGATATTTTGTATGGTAGTCCATTGAGATGTAGGCATCTCCTTTAAACCCCTTGTTATAGTCAGGGTGGGGGAGATGCAGGTCCATATCCCAGGTGGAAGGTACACAGCCGTCTTTAAAATCTTTAGATTGCAGCAAATGTTCTTTATTCAGGATCACATCACCCAATAAGCGCCGGGATTCCCTTTTGCCAGAGATATAAGCAGCCCAGTTCAATTTATGATTGGGATACAAGCTGTCGGTATTCTTCAGGCAGTCCCATGCACCGTACATGGCCCTGAAATTCCAGTCACGGATATATTCTCCTTTCTCAATGGGGTTATGGTCAAAGCCGCTTTCCCAGAACCAGCTTCCTAAGGCGCCCAATCCTAATTTACCGTATACACCTGGATGATCATCCCTACCCGGGAATGCTTTATCGCTGAGGTTAAGTGCCCACGGGCATTCAGGAAAAGGGGCCGGTTTGTCAGTCTCAACAACATGCCATAAGTTTGAACGGCCCATGTGTTTTTCTTCTGTCATCTCAAAGTCGGCACCTGCCAAGTAGCCGATACATCCATCGCCTGTGCAGTCGGCAAAGTAATTGCCGGATATTTTTTTGCGTTTGCCGGTGAGGATGTCCTGGGCAATAATGGCAGTGATCCTGTTATTATTTGTTTGGATATCATTAGCACGGTGCCAGAGGTAGAGGGTGATGTTCTTCTCGGCTTTCAAAAGTTCCAGTTTCTTTTCATCTTCATAGATTACGCCTGTATTGGATGGGCCATAATGTGCTGTTTTTTCTTGTTCCAGTTCTTTTACGATATCACCAATGTGTGGGTAGGGTTCAAAGTTTGTTTTGCCGCCCAGCCATACACGCACTTCTGAACTGTTGTTACCACCAACAACCGGACGATCCTGTACAAGGGCTACCTTTAATCCAAGCCGTGCAGCTGATAGTGAAGCACAAATACCAGCAATGCCGCCACCTACAACAATGAGGTCATATTCCCCGGAATTTTCGGGTGTGACAGATTGGAGCAATTTTCTTCTCCATGAGAGAAGCTCCTGATAATCCTCAAAAGGCATAAATGAAAGGTCTTTTGTCATAAAAATGGCATCAACCCTGCCTTCAAAACCGGTAAGGTCGTGAATTTTAATTTGACAATCAGGTTTATCTATTTGAACGGTCCCTCCATCCTGCCAGTGCCAGTTGACGCCTTTTGTTCCAAAAACCGTATCTAAGGGCTGTTCGTTAATGATGATCCGGAATTTACCCGGCGCCCCGGGTGCATCCCATGGCGCCACCCAGTCGCGGGTGCGCACCCATACTTTGTATTTTCCGGTTGAAGGAAGTGAAATATCCGTTACTGCATCCTCAACCGGATTTCCCAATCCGTGCGCCAGTATAAACGGCGACCCCATCTCATCCATAAATTGCTGGTCAATAACCCAGCCTCCTTTATCTTTGAATGATTCTGCTTCCAGGAAAATGGAATCTTTTTTCTCTTGTTTACAGGAAACAAGGATTAAACCGATTACTATGGCATGAAGGATAATTTTTTTCATAGAGAGTGTTCTTTTCATGGTTAGAATATTTTTAAATTTCCGTAAAAATA
>CAYSRH010000483.1:0-1929 GCA_964433245.1 uncultured Bacteroidales bacterium
GCTGATGCATCAGCACAACAACACTGTCAAACGCCACACATCCCCATGGGTCCTGCACTTCAATTATAAATAATCCGGATGCTTCTATTAACCTGTTTCTTCCTGAAAAATCATCGTTCCATTTATATGTTTTCATTCCCGGAATTACTCTTAGCTGCACAGGCGTGCTTCCGCATTGCTGCACTGTATCCTGTAATCCCGGATTGGGAAGAGCTCGTTCATGTACAGTAAAATAACTTGTATGCTGACATCTGCCGGCATTTATAAGTGTTACAGCATAGTCTCCGGAAGTAGAAATTTTTAATTGTCTGGTTGTATCTCCTGTGGACCATAACCTGGTATCAGACACAGGAACTTCCAACAGTAGGTTGCTTCCTTCACAATAAAAGGTATCAGGTATATGCACCTCGGGAATTGGTGTAATGTCCGCCTCAAAAGAAGCAGTGGCAGTGCAGCCCGAAAAATCTGTCACGGTAAGCGAATAATCTCCCGAATGCCTTATGGTATTACGATGATCTGCACTGCTATCAGACCATCTGTAGGTATAGAAAAACGGCAAGCCCGGATTGACCATCACCTGCCCGCAGGCTTCATATTTCTTTTCCAATTCAACTTGCAAAGGGGTAACAAGACTGATGGAAAAAGAATCTGAAAGGGCACATCCGGTAACAGTATCCAATGCTGTGTACCAGTAGTTTCCGCTCTCATAGAGCAACCTGTCATTGACTTTCTTTCCGTCATGCCAACGCACCACATACTGCGAATCAATCGAATGGTGAAATAAACTATCACAGGTGGTGAAATCAGACAAAGGATAAATTTGTGGCAGGGGAAAGATCTCCACTGTTGTCTGCTTGCGCTGCGTACAAGCATGCTGATTGGTGACGTCCGCGAACACAGCATAAGAACCCGGGGAAGTGGGCGTAAATGCAAAATGATCTCCCTCCTGTACATCCACAATACGATTCTCCTCCATAAGCTGCCATCGCGTTCGCCTATGACCATCAGAAGTTATTGCGTGAACAACTGAGGTCTGAAGTTCTTCTCCCAAACAAATATCCCTCGTCTGTAAACTAAAGTCCGGCGATGGAAAAACTTCCCGCTGAGAAGCATAAGAACTCATGCACCCATGGATATTGTAAACCTCCTGCACAATATGCAGCACACCTTCATTTTCAGGCAGATACGAATAGCCGAAAACCTCTGCTGAAGAATAATAAGCACTGTCATTGATATGCCAGACCAGTTTTTCCAGTGGCTGCGAAAAAATCTGCGGATGATTTAAAAGATGAATGCTATCCTGCACGCAGAACAAACTATCACGTGTAGAAAAACCGGCATGTGGAATTGGCAGTATCCTGAGCGTATCAAAAAATATTTTTTTACACGAAAACCCCGTGTAAGACTTTTCCTTTTCCACACGTAAAAAATAGTCGCCCGGTGCTTCGTACAGGTGTTCCGGAGAATCAGAAAAATAGCCGTCCCCAAAGTCAAAAACAAAATTCTCATCAGGAAACCTGTATTCAAAAGAAATTGCCTGTTGATCCTTTTGTTCATTCAGGCAAAGCGCTTGCGTTACGACAGAAGAAGCCGGAGTATCCCAAATGTGCAGCGTGTCAAAAGCAGCATTCTGACAAGTGTTGGCTGACTCAACATGCAATTCAACCGGATAAATACCTGCTTCCTGATAAGAAGTAGTAAAAGAGGAGCTGCTAAGCGTATCTTCACCATGCACCCAGAACATCCTCCGGTATGCATTGTCCGAAACCTCCAGCAACTCCACCTCATCCCCAACACAATAATCAAAGCCTCCGTTTTTTCCCCTTAAAGGATGTATGACAGGAAAAGGGTTCTTTAATACAACAACAGAATAAACTCCGGACGCATTACACCCATTTTCATCTTCTGCGTAATATGCTATCCGGGATT
>CAYSRH010000484.1:0-1924 GCA_964433245.1 uncultured Bacteroidales bacterium
ACGATCGGGCGGGTCAGTTCATGTGACGACCCCGGGTCACACATAGTGCCGGATAACACCAGGTTCAACATAGAGGTAGAACTGATCTTATAGTCCTTTGGATCTAGCTCCCTTGTTATTATTGCCTTGCTATTATTTTCTAATTTAAATGGATATACAATGCTTTCTAAGAGAGGATTCTTTTCGGGTTCCCTGGGAGACATTTTTCTAGCCGTTAAGTTTGCTTTATTAGCTTCTATGGATGCCCCGATTTCGCTGCTTTCCAAAATATATTCCTCAGCTATATGTAATAGACTCCATAGCGTCATTAACAATATCAGAATTTACCAAAAATAAATCCGAGAGTTCTGAAGTCGTGTAAGATAAGTTGGTAGCGGACATCAAGCAAGATATTTTATTCTTCAAAACATCTTGATTAATTTGATCAGTCTTTTCGATAACAAATCCTTTTTCAATTTCATCAAATTCTTCTTCCTCAATCAAACCATGTAGAAAGGAAATATAATAATCTTTATATTCCATCATTTTTTTTTGCCTTTTAATTATATATGAAAGGGTCTTTATAACATCTAACCAAGATTGCATATAACCACAAAATTTGTTCTGGATTGAGCTGAAATCGAAGGAACTAATTTCTATTTCCTCGGGTTTATTTGGTTTATTGTGAATACGAAGAAGCACGTCTTTTTTAATATTTGGATCTACATTATCTTCAGAAGAATCATAGTCAATATTTAGATAATTCAATTATTCCTCCTTTTTATCATCTGGGGGAGCAACAACTCCTAACTGTTCTGCCTTATTAATCAACCAATTTCCAATATTATAGGCTATATCTGCTCGCAGGAGTAAGCCGACTTGAAGTTCACGTACTAATTTTTGTTCCCCCTGGGGTTCCGCTTTGTGTTGGTTTGTGAGTTCATTCTTTTTTATTATCTCTTTTTCAGGATAAGTGACATGTTCAACGTAGAGCTCTACGCAAAGATCACTTTGGGGTGTTGCACCGCCCCAAGCGCCTGATACGGGTATAATTCTATAATCATTACTTCTTTTGTAAACTATTTCTTTTATTTCTGCCATAATATGTTATAATCCCTGTGGTTTAAAAATATTATATTTTTGTGTTTGTTTTCCTAAAGTTAGCATAATGCCGAATTTTAGATTAGTCAATGACGTCAGGGCATGCGCTTATTTTTTTCTGTATTTTTAAATTTTATAGGCTCATTACACCGTAACAGTCCCTATGATCCAGGACGATACCCTGGCTTTCATGGAATCAATCCAAGACACGTACCGTTATCACTTCCGAGACTTCGCGGACTGGCTCGACGGGAGGGAGTTTTCCCTAGGGGGCGTTAGGGACTACTTCATTTATCTGAATCAGGACAGCGGATACGCACCCGGAACGATCCGCATCAAAAGGCAGGCCGTCAAAAAGCGTGTGAAGCAATACGCCTACGAAATGCTGGACTTTGAAGGTAGGGCGAAGGTTAACGATTTACTGTACGAACTTGACCACACAGGCGAAACTTCCGCGCCGAAGCTACAGAGCGAGGAAATACAAGCGGACCGGTACCTTATACCAAGGCCGAGGTTACAGAACTGCTGCAAAAGGCCCGTAGCAGCCGCCAGAGGGCGTTTATCCGCTTCCTATGGTATACCGGCTGCCGTGTATCGGAAATGATCGGTATAAAGCTTGCAGACGTGCGTCAGGTGAATGGTTTTTACTGGATACAGGTGCGTGGCAAAAAGAACAAATACCGGACCATAAAACTGAATGAGTCCCTTTACCTCTATATTCGGGACACGTTCAACGGAAAAGTCTATCTGTTCGAAACACAGAACTGCAAACCATATACCAGGACCTATGTTTCCGGAGAGATAAAGAAGATCGGAAAAAGAATACTCCATCGGTCTATCAGTG
>CAYSRH010000485.1:0-1921 GCA_964433245.1 uncultured Bacteroidales bacterium
GAAGAAAAAGAGTGTTTATGGTTGGTTTTAAAGGTGAAACAACAAAAGAAAGCACTTTTAAATTCCCAAAACCTGTTCCTTTTACGTATGAATTAAAAGATTTACTGAATGTTAAATGGTGTGAAAGAGATGTTTGCAAAACTATCAGAACAGGTGGTCGTGGTGGAAAATATGAAGATAATCATACTTGGGATTACCTTAAAATAATTACTCATCAAAACGAAGAAAAACTATACAGATTTACCATTGATGATATGAGAAAATTGTTTGGTTTTCCTGATGATTTTAATCAATCAATGGTTTCAACAGCACAAGCATCAAAACAATGGGGTAATTGTGTAATCCTTCCTGCTATTGAAGCAACTGCCAAAAAAGTTGTAGAGTATTTGGATGAACTTAAAAAAAAAGGAGAATTAAAATGAAACCACTTATATATAAAACAACAGATAATTCTATGTTAGTATGTCCTTACTGTGAAAAAAGTATGAAAAATGATATATTTAATCAAGACGATAGTTATGATGATGAAGAATTAACACAGTGCAACCACTGTAACAAATATTTTATCACTCAAAATTCTGAAAATGGAATAGTATGTTCTGCAAACTGTGAAGCAAATGGTATAAACCATGAATTAGTTCCGATTGATGAAGACGATGAAACAGAAGGATATGAATGTGCTGTATGTTGTAAATTTGTATCTTATGAAGAAAAAATATAATAAAAAACATCAAAAAATGGCCTATTTCAGATAGGTAATTTTCTTTTTGCATAAATACTATTGATTATAGTGTCAGCATTGGCACTTACATATTGGTGTCCGTTGAACCTAAACGGACTTGGTGCAAAGGAGCACTGATGAACGACACCCAAGAGGTTTCCCCTGTTAGCGGGATTAAGTCAAATCATCAAGGTAGGGTCGCGCTTACCACCCATCACCAAAATGGGACTGCCAGAAACTCTGTGATGGATTAGACGGCAGTATAAAGATAAGTCGCGTATCCTGCTGGGATATTTGAAAATACAAGTTGTGCTCTGTCTGCTCTCATTGACAACACACAGATTCAATCAGTTTAGATGGTATTTGGGATTGATTGAATTGCCGAGAAAGAACATCCTGTGATGGTTCGTTGTTCCATCGTTTCAACAAAAAAACATATAGGGGTCAATTCTCAATTCGCAACTGATAGGCGGTGCAGGTTCTCCATCGTCTCGTTAAAGGTTGTCTTATCATAGGTCTCATACTTTGATGTATGATGATGTCTCTTATTTGCTCTGAAAGAAAAACGAATAATAATATCGTTTTTCTTATGGGCAGGGCAAAAAGAGAACTCACCTTTGATACACACTTCGTGTGGTTTGATCTTTGAATCTATAATTTAAAAAAACACAACCAAGAAAACCTTCAGGTTTTCGTAGGTTGATAGGTGTTAATATGGTTTCGCTTGCGAAACCGATAGCACTATAAGAATTACATAATTACAAAGAAATCCATAAATACCTATGGAATTTAGTTTAACCCATAAGGAGCAATATATGAACTATACATACCATTCAAATGATCACTACACAGATATTAAAAGATATGTTAATCAGGTATTTAAGACATTTAAGCAAAATAAAATCATTAGAAGTCAAGAAGAATTTTCCAAAACTTTATTAAGGAGAAGTCCACATTACTACTCTATGTTAATGGCAAGTGAGCAGGAATTTTCAATTGCTTCACTATCCAATTTAGTGGGAACAATAAGGGCACTCAAACAGACCATAGAAAGTAATCCAGACAGATATTATTCTACAGCATATAAGGCATTTGAAAGATTAGAAGAATGGGGACTAAAAATACTCTCAACCCGCATTAAAGAAATTCATATACCACAGCACGAAGTTGTTTTATTAAAAGCGGTTTAATTTGATTGAC
>CAYSRH010000486.1:0-1919 GCA_964433245.1 uncultured Bacteroidales bacterium
TTTTGGCAGGCTTCCAAATAAATTGTACTTTTACTCATATCATTAAAGTTTTATGTTAATAATATGAGCATGATACTAAATTTTTGGTTAATGCTTAAAGCTGCCTCCCGAAGGGAGGTTTAGTTCAACAGGCTGTCATACGCCATGCGGGCAGGCTTCCAGCTTCTTTGGTTGTCGGCTTTAGCAAAATTTGTAACAAGCGATGAGAACGTGTCTCCGTCAACCCCGCACGGCGCATACAGCTAAACGTTAGCGGCAAGCAGGGCTGACATCCGAGACAATGAATAAATTGATAAAACTAAAGAATAGCCAACGCACAAAACAAGAGTATTACAGCCCGTCCCACGACCTTCGCTTCGCTGTAATACACTTGTTTTCTTTGCCAACGCTCCGATTGACTATTGAGATATAATTAACCTTTGAGTCTTAAACCCTTTGTCAGTATTGATAGAAATCAAATAAATACCTGGTGTGATACCTGATAAATCCATTTGATATGTATTTCGTCCTGATAAAAAAGTAGAATTTGGAACTAAAGTTTTTAATCTTGCTCCTGCAATATTGACAATCGAAACGGAACCTTTGGCTTCTTCTGATATATCAAATTCTATTGTAGCGGAATATTTTGCAGGATTTGGATAAAGTTTAAAATTGTCAAGTTGTAAAGTAGATTTACAAACTTCAAAATAAGTACATGATTTTGTAGAACTTTGATTTGTTTTAGTTATTATTTCAACTTCTGATTTAAGGTCTTTTCCAATTTTATCAGGAAATGAATTCAAAAAGTCTTCGGTTGGATAATACCAACAAATCATAACATCTTTATTGGGTGGAATTACTTCATTAAGATTAATTCGAATAGGTACAAGGATGTTCATGATTTGAGATAAAGAATCTTTATCAATTATGGTCTTTTGAACAAAAATACGACGACCGAGAGTATCCGTCATGACAACAGGGTATGGATTGGGTGGAAAATTTTTGAAGTCTTGGTCAGAACCTGTACTGTAGGTACTTCCTTTACTTGATATTTTTAAACTATATTTATTATTCTTCGATTGAAAAATGATATTGTCCTGACTTAATTTAATACCAATATTGGTGAGTTCTTGTTTTGTAGGTTTAATTAAATTGACTGCTTCTAAAATTGATTCACCACCAGTAGATAAAAAATTGGTGAACGTTTTATTTGGATATTTCTCTTTCAAACAAATTAAATTATCATAAGTGTTTTTCAAATAGCTATATCTATGAGGTAATCTCGCAAATAAACTATCATGAGGTGTAAACCAGAAAATTTGTCCAGCTTTATTTTCAGTTACAATCGGAACATAAATATCCATTGAAGAATAAAAATCTAAACCACCATTAGGCTCAAAATTGCTATTGGTTACAAAACGTACATAAAAATCATTGTGAGTTGTAATGCGTTCGTTTTCGGGTATTAATTTTGTTTGGCAGCTTAATTGCCAATCACAATCTCCATTTGGACAAACATTGTGATAAAAGGTCGCATTACCTTTTCGGGCAATACCGATTTGTTTTAACTCTTCATCAGTAAGTGTTACTAAAAGTAAATCTTTATCAATAATTGTATCTGTGGGCCAAATACATGATTTTGATTTTCTTTTATTTGATTTTTGAGGCTTAACAAGATATGCATCATTCTTTTTTACGGGATAATTGTTGCTTGCTAAAACCAATTCAGATGATTTAACGTCTCCTTTTGCAACTTTATGAGTGTTTGAGTTGTCTGAGACAATAAAATTTTGTTTGTTTTTTGTATCAGGATTTTGACCAATATCCTTCTGAATTATCTCATTTGTATTTTCAGATAATACTTCAGAAGTAATATCAATATTCGTATTTTCAGGACTAAACCACAAAATCGCAGTTGTTATTCCTATTAAAAATGCACT
>CAYSRH010000487.1:0-1912 GCA_964433245.1 uncultured Bacteroidales bacterium
CCGTAAGGATCGGAGAGTTCTGCGGTGAAGGTGTTGTAAAGAGTGTCGGGAATGATGATCCCCTCAGTTGTGTGCTCCATCAGTATTTTTCCAAAATCACCGGTGGCTGTGTATTCCACCTCAATGGTTTCTCCGGGGCAGATATTTACATCAGAAACATGATTGACAGTGAGCGAATGTTCCGAAGAATAACAGTTGCCTGCAGCCCAGCACAAGGCTTTGCTAAAAAGCGAATCGCCTTCGGGAGTGAGTCCTTGCATGCCAACACTACCGGTAAAAAAACCTACCCGGCGCGCCGGTGCCGGATATTCATTCCTGAGCATGGCATCTTTGCTGTACCCGAACAAGGCTACTTCTCCTGATATACCCGAAGAGACAATTTCAATCGCCTCGTTGGTATTATTGCCCCAGTTGAGGGTGTAATTGGCGCTGTAAACCGATGTATTGCCAGTCAGCCCTGCTGCCATTTCATGACCGGGATTGATGATGCCCACGGAATTGCCTGTATCTACGCCATAGTCTGTATCTTCCAGCCCGTATGTAAAGCTCATCCTGGCAAAGAGTCCAGGCTGCATGACAATCACCGGGACCCCCACTTCGCGGTATTTGAAATGTACCTGTGCAGGATCAACAGAGCCTGAAATAACGACAACACCTGCGCAGTAAGCGTATTCGGGGAATGAAACGCTATCGTCCACTACCCATACGTTGTATCCTTCATTTTCAAGCTTGGATTTTAAAGCAGCATCGGATGCTGACAAGATTGTATTTCCTGCAACCAATAAGACATTGTTTTCGGATGAGGAGTTAATGGTGATGTCTTTGGTTGCCATAGGGGTTTCTCCGCATGCATATTTGGCTTTCACGGTAACCTGTCCCTGTTGATCGCCCATAATGATTTTCACTTTATTTCCTTTTTTACCGTCAAGGATGACCGTGCCGGCAGGAAAACTCCAGACATATTCATCTACACCATAGAGGGCTTCCGTTTCATAAACGACTTGTGAGCCGGCGCAGACAATACCGGATCCGGTGATTTCTGCTAAAGAGAGACCGCCATCCATAACATGTACATAAGCTGTTTTTTCTTTTGTTTCATAAATGACCGTATCCTGACAGGATGTTGTTTTGCTGTTTATTCCCGCTGTCAGCTTAATGGTTTTTAATCCTGGTGTGGAATATTGAACGGTATGAGGTCCTTGCCCTGTGGTTCCTGGTAATAAGTTGGCTCCTTCGCCGAAATTCCATTCCCAACTCACGGCACCTGTTGATCTGTCTTCTACAGTTATCCCCCGGTTGGTACAAACATGAACCTGCAGGGTTTTGTGTTCCCAGGGTAATTCCTCACCGATCTGCCGGAGGGTAAAATCTGCTTTATTCCGGTTTGCCGTATCGCAGATGATGATATCGCTTTTCAGGGTAGCTTTTTCAAGCGGTTCCTGGTTATGATTTTGGATATCTTTATACCATACGGTTAAAAAAGTTTCGGTGTTATGTTTTCCATTTGCATCCCATGTCGTATCAAAGGGGTGGCTGTTCAATGCCCATTCTTCTTTGAATGTTTTTGTCTGATTGACAGGATCAGTGATCCTTGAACTGCCGGTGATCATTTTGCCATAATTGGTTGAGCCAATAGCCACTGCTGTTTTATTGCCAATGCCTATGCCTGACAAAGAACCACCTGCCAGGGTATCAGAAAAATTACCCCAGAATAATCGCTTTTTAAGATCCGGGGAAACAACCAATAATGTCATGTCGCGTTCATTATAATCGCCTGTTTTTTTGCCATTAATGGTTTGAATGCTTCGGTTGGCGTGAGCGCGAGAAGAAGCCCCGGCAATATAGATAAACCCTTTTTCATCCGAATTGATATCAAGAATCTGGTAGCTGTTTGTCAGGTTATCATTCGTCC